>JAFGKP010000062.1 GCA_016928455.1 Methanomicrobia archaeon | reverse complement strand
GATGCTATATAAGTCTGAATCCCTAACTCCCGTAATTCCTTAAATAGCTTCAGCGTTCCCGGAAACAGATTGATCCCGCCGGCAATGACGTAGCGTATCCGCGCCGGGGCCATCTCCAGGATTAAACCTATGCCAAGAACCGGCAGAATGTCGCAGCGCCGCAACTTTCTCACTACCTCGTGCACATCACGTAGCGTGACACTTCCGTCTTGCAAGATGATCTCCCGAACGTCCTCATCGCTCACCCCTTCGCGCTTATAAATAACCTTTGTTTCGATTTCGCGCGCCCGCAACACCTCAGCAAAGAGGTTCGTGGGTTCCTCATGCTCCAGAGTCTCTTCATATCGCGTCTTCAGCACGACCATTGCGCCCGTTGTCAGTCTATCCGTGCAGGTGATGCCTGAGACACGACTCCGCTTCGTCAGCCCACGCTGCATGTCCTTGATGATCCTGAAGGGCGCATAGATAACGCCCGCACCGTCAAAAACGACCGCTAAACCTAACATTCACATCCACGCTCCGCTCACCTTTGACTATTCCGCATGGCGATGGGTAGATAGTAACAAATGCACTGGTACCATATAATTACCACTGGTATGAGCCGCGACGTGCTCACGAGATGGGTCGGATGCGGCGGGTGCGCTGATGCAGGACCTGGTAACGGAGAAGTGGGAGGATTTTTTGAAGCGGTATTACTGGCACGAGACCATCGATCTCTCCAATTCCTACCCTGAGCGGCGCAGCCTGCTCGTGAAGTTCGCGGATCTGGACATCTACGATCCAGCTATGGCCGAAATGCTGCTCGATGATCCAGATGTCATCATCGAATCGGCGACCCGCGCGTTGCGTGAGATGGATATCCCGACCGGTGTAACGCTGGACGAAGCGAATTTGCGGATCGTCAAGCTGCCGATGAAGGTCGCGATCAGGGACATCCGCAGTAATGACATCGGTAAACTGGTGAGTATCGAAGGGCTGGTGAGCAAGGCGACTGAGGTGCGGCCCCGGATCGTGGAAGCCGCATTTGAGTGTCCCTTCTGCCACCACATCTTCTCTTTGCTGCAAGCAGGGACACAGTTCAAGGAGCCCTACGAGTGCCCGCAAGAGGACGGTGGGTGCGGTCGTAAGGCACAGCGATTCATCCTGCGCGCAGACAAGTCGCGATTTGTCAATGCGCAGAAGGTTCGGCTACAGGAGTCACCGGAAGAGCTTCGGGGCGGAGAATTACCGCAAGCTCTGGACGTCGATCTGGAGGACGACATCGCGGGCGAGGTCGCCCCCGGTGACCGGATCATTGTCACGGGCATTCTGCGCTCCTATCAGCGGGTAACGCAGTACGGCAAGAAGCTTTTCTTTGATATTTACCTTGATGGCACCGCGTTAGAGCTCAAAGAAGAGGAATTTGAGGAGATTGTGATCACCGAAGATGATGAGCAGCGCATCATGGCGCTGAAAGAGCAGCCTGATGTCTATGAGCGGCTTATCCGCAGCATCGCGCCCTCGATCTACGGCTACGAGGAGATTAAAGAGGCGATGGTGCTGCAGTTGTTCTCCGGTATCGCCAAGCAACTCCCGGATGAGACACGGGTACGGGGAGACATCCATGTGCTCCTCGTCGGTGATCCCGGTGTGGCGAAGAGCCAGTTGCTCACGTATTTAGTGAATTTAGCGCCACGCGGCCTCTACACGGGCGGCAAGAGCAGCTCCTCTGCAGGACTCACCGCTGCGGCCGTGCGCGACGAATTTGGCGATGGTCGGTGGACGCTCGAGGCCGGAGCACTCGTGCTCGCGGACAAGGGGATTGCAGCGGTTGATGAGATCGACAAGATGAAGAAGGAGGACCGAGACGCGCTCCACGAAGCGATGGAGCAGCAAACAGTATCGATCGCGAAAGCAGGTATCATGGCACGATTGAACTCACGATGTGCGCTCCTGGCCGCGGCGAATCCGATCGGCGGGCGGTTCAATACCTACGAGCCGATCTCCAAACAGATCAACATGCCACCGACACTCCTCTCTCGATTTGACCTCATTTATACCATGATCGATCGGCCGAACGAGGAGCGGGATACCAGGACTGCAGAACACATCATCGAAACGCACTATGCGGGAGAGCTGCTCGCGCGCTACGAGCATCGCGGGAAATTCGAAGAGGAGAGCAGGGAGCGGTTTCGGGAGCAGGTGGAGGCGATGAAGCCCGTGATTCCCGAAGACCTGTTGCGGAAATACGTTGCCTGGAGCAAGCGAAACATCTTCCCGGTTATGAGTGAAACGGCGAAGCAAAAGTTCATGGAATTCTACATCGGCCTTCGACGCCAGGGTTACGAGGACGTGGAAGCGCCCGTGCCGATCACGGCGCGGCAGTTAGAAGCATTAATACGGTTGGGTGAGGCGCGTGCACGCGCTCGCCTCAGCGATACGGTTACCAGCGAGGATGCCGCGCAAGTCATCAAGGTGGTCACCACCTGCCTGAAGCAGGTCTTTGTGGATCCAGAGACGGGCAAACTCGATGTCGATTGGGTTGCGGCAGGCACTACAAAGACCAGACGGGACCGCGCGCGCTCGATCAAGGAGCTGATCAAGGAATTGGAGAAGGAATACGGCGAGGACGTGCCGCTCGACGAGCTCCTCAACCTCGCAGAGGAGGAGGGTATGGAGCGCGATAAGGTTGAAGAGATCATTGAAGCGATGAAGCGTGACGGGATCCTCTATTCACCGGAGAGCGGCGTGATCAAGTTCGTGCGCTGACCGCGCTGGCTGCGTAACGAATCAGCTGCGCGCGTACGAGCTAAATTTGAAGAGTTATAAACAAGCAGGTTGGTTATAAGGGTTGGTTATAAGATACTAAACCGCGGGTAGGAAGAGAAAGATGGCAGAAAAAACCGGCGATAAGCACATGAAACTGGGCGTTTTCCTCTGCTCCTGTAATAAAACGATGGATCTCGATCTGAAGAGCATCAAGAAGAGTCTCAAAAACGAGGTTGAGGTCGTTGAGACGCTCGATCAGCTCTGCCAGCGCGATCTGGATTATATTATCGATGACCTGCGCCGATTCGAGCTCGACGGCGTAATCATCGCGGCATGCACCGAGAAGAACCGTGTCGTCAACCGGCTCATGGCTGATTTTGACATTGATACGTATTTCCTGAATTTCCGCGAGCACTGCGGCTGGGTACATGGTAAGAAGGAAGCGACAGAAAAGGCGAAGAGCATGATATCCTCGCTCATTCGCTCGATTGAGCTGGCCGGTTCGCTCCCGCGGCCTGATATGGTCGATCTGGTCACGGGCCGCGACGTCCTGGTCGTCGGTAAGAATGCCGACGGCGCCTTTAAGCTCGCGAAACGGCTATCGAACATGGCGCACGTCCATCTGCTGACGGATACCGTGCCTGAATGGTGCGAAGACGTGGAGCTGCACCTCGGCACACTCAAGGACATCCAGGGCGATATTGGCGATTTCGAGGTCGAGATCGAGCGCAGGATAGATCAGGAGAAATGCATATCCTGCGGGCTCTGCGTAGCGGCATGCCCGAAGGATTCGATACACTACGACGCGGTCTACTGGATCGACGAGCGCTGCGATGACTGCGGCACGTGCGTGGATCGTTGTCCGACCCGTGCCATTACACTCCACGATACTGAGCTTCTGCACGTCGGCCATATTCTCCTTATCGATAAGCACTGGCAGGGTCCGAGCTACTTCGGCATTTATGCCGCGGATACGTACCAGGATGCGTGCTTGCAGGCCTGTGAACTCGTCGCGAATCTGGACGGGGTGACGAAGCCGCGGTATCTGTATGTGGATCTGAAGCGCTGTGCGAGTGGTAGGAGCGGAATAGAGGGCTGTGAGCTCTGTTTACGCTGCCCCTACGACGCGATCGAGCGAGAGGGAATCGAAGTGGTTTTTGATGTGGCCCGCTGTCAGGGCTGCGGGCTCTGCGCTTCACTGTGCCCTCTCTCCGTTCCCCAACTGCGTGACGCACCCAATATACTCCTGTATGCCCAGATAGAAAGCTTGCTGTCCGGCGATGCGCGTCCGAAGGTGCTCCTCTTTGCAGGCGACGAGCATTTCGAGCAGTTGAATGCGGTGGGCAGGCGAAAACTCAGTTATCCACCTGTTCTGCCACTCTTCGTGCCCTGCACCGATGTAATCTCAGAGGCGCAGCTCATCAGCGCATTCGTGCAGGGTGCCGATGGGGTCATCCTCTGGGCCTGCGAGGCGAGCCAGCATGAAGAGCGTGAAGCCGTGACCGCCTTTGCTCAGAAAGCGTTGGACGCCTTCGGGCTGGGGAAGCGCGAGCTCCTGCTTGATGCTGCGATCCGTACACCGGAGGCGTTTACAAAGGCGGTTTCTGCGTTCGTTGCACAGCTCAAGCCATCCCCGATCCGGAAGCGTGTGCCGGTCGACCTTGCCCGGCCGAAGCGGGATATTCTGCTCGACCTGCTGCGAGCGCTCTCGGTACAGACCGGAGTGCAGCCGCACCTGGTCGAAAAAGATACGCCCTATCCCTTCGCCGAGGTTGCCATCGACGCTGTAAAATGCACGCTCTGCAACGCGTGCGTGACCATGTGCCCCACCAACGTGCTGAGCAAGCCGGTCATCAACAAGCTCGAGTTTGATTACGGGCACTGCATCGCCTGCGGCATGTGTGAACAGGCCTGCCCGGAAGAGGCAATCACGTTACACCGGGTGCTTGATTTCTCTCAACTGGTGGAGCAGACGCCGCAAAAACTGATCGAGCTCGAGTTCGTGCCCTGTGCTGGCTGCGGCGAGCTCTTTATGCCAAAAACGGCATTTGAACGCATCAGGATCGCCCTGGAGCAGGCGGGACCTGAGGGCGAGTTCAATCTCGAGGAGCGGTTGAAGCTGCTCCCCTACTGCACGAAATGCCGGCGGGTAAAAGCAGTTGAACTCGCTATAGAGAAAGGTGAGACCGAATAATGAATGAACTGAACGAGATATTAGAGATGAGGCGTGACTTTTACGCCTTCCTGACACGGCTCTACGTCGAGGCGCCAGCACGTGAACTCGTCGAGGATCTTGTGACCGGGCGGTTGCAGTTCCAGCAACTGGCTGCGCTCGAGGTCAACGATGACCTCTCCACGGGCTCACGGTTATTAACGGAGTTCGCGGAGAAGAGCAAGGGCAGAACGGTCGACGAACTCCATGAAGAGCTCGTCAAGGAGTATACGCTCCTGTTCATAGGTCCGCATCGGCTTCCCGTGCAGCCCTTTGAGGCCTGGTGGGTGAGCGGTAAGCTGCTGGGCGAGCCGCTGGTGAAGGTAAAACGGGCATATCAGAAAGCGGGCATCGCGAAATCGAGCGAGTTCTCGGAGCCTGAGGATCATATCGGCTTCGAGCTCAAGTTCATGCACTATCTCGGCGAGCAGGCCGCGGTGGCGGAGGTCGGGCCTCGCCTGAAGGAATGGCTGACGCTGCAGCGTGAGTTTTTGGACGAGCATCTCGCGAAATGGGCGCCACGTTACTGCGATGCGCTCTACGAGTATGAGCTATCGAACTTCTACAAAGGCGTCGCGAAGCTCACGAAAGGCTTCATCATGCTCGACACCATGGTGCTCACCGAGCTGGTGGACAGCGTCGGCTGACCCCACCAGTAACCCGTACATATAAGACAGAGTGCTGAAATGCGTGAGGTGGCCTTATCGCTGCTCTTTTCGCATGCCCCGCCACCAGATCATTAGCCCGAGCAT
>JAFGKP010000061.1 GCA_016928455.1 Methanomicrobia archaeon | reverse complement strand
GTGATCGAGGAGTTGAAGCAGAAAGGCGAGATCAAACGCGAAGGTGAGGCGGTCTTGCTCCAGCTGGCGGGCATTGAAAAAGCACTGGTGATACAGCGATCGGACGGGACATCATTGTATACCACCAGGGATCTGGCGTACCACCGCTGGAAGGGCGAGCACGGTGACCGCGTGATCGACGTCTTTGGCAAAGATCATGAGCTGGTCTCGCAGCAGTTGCGAAAAGCACTGGAGCTTCTGGGTGTGAAGGCGCCGGAGTTTGTCATCTTTGCCTTTGTCTCGCTCCCATCTGGCTCGCTCTCAACCCGTGCGGGGCGCTACATAGCAGCCGACGATCTCATGGAGCAGATCGAGGAACGATCCTACGAAGCGGTGGCGAATCGGCGGACCGAGCTGAGTGATCAGCGGAAACACGAGATCGCACGCATGGTAGGTATCGGCGCCTTGCGGTACGACATCGTCAAAGTCTCGCCTGATAAGCATATTGTCTTCGATCTCGACGAGGCGCTGGACATTGAGAAGAAGGGCGCACCATTCATTCAGTACGCGCACACCCGCGCGTGCAGCATCTTACGTACTGCGGAGGAACAAGGATATGCGGTACCAGAAGACTACAACGTTGCGCTCTTGCAGGAGCCGAGTGAGATCGTCTTGATCAAGAAACTGGCGAAGTTCGGTTCTGTGATCGAAGCGGCCGCCACTGATTTGAAGGTGCATCAGGTGGCCAAATACGCACGTGAGCTCGCGGAGCAGTTTAATCTGTTCTATAAGGATTGTCCGGTACTCATAGCAGCGGACGAACTTCGGAACGCGCGCTTGGTACTCGTGGACTGCGCACGGATTGTGCTACGTGACGTGCTGGACGTGCTGGGGATTGAAGCACCGGTGGAGATGTAACCTAACCGCGCGACAGGAGAAACTCACGGTCACTCCCGATACTTCCCGATCCGGTACTCCGCCTTGTAAGGATCATTGATCGTGTTATTCCAGTAATCGACCGAGAGCGTGATGGCCCAGTAACCATCCCGTCCCTCATCGAGCAGGATATGTATCGAGTTCGTTTCGTGCATGCCCGTTGCGGCCAAAAAGTGACTATCATACAGGTCCCAGTAGGGGTCGATGATATCCCAATTCGAGAGTGAGCGCCAGTCACCGCCCGTGTAGATCATGCCATATGCGTGCACGCTGGACGAACCCCATGCGATCGTCTTCGGACCCAGATATTTGTAGGCCAGTCGGCACAGATCACGGGTGTAATGGATGCAGACCACGTCGTTGTTCTTCGGCGGTTCGAGGCTCGTATAATGCTTTATCCAGGTCATCGTGCGATTGAGATTCTGTGGATACACCACTTCATCGAGGATCATGGTCGCGTTTTTACGCTGATCGATCGTGTAATTGGTCATGTTCCAGACCGAGATGTTCACGGCAACTTCGTATTTGGCGTTCAGCGGGACACGGGCGGCGAAATAGTCGAAGTCCCGTTTATCGCAGCGCAGATCTGCGTTCAAATCCCAGGGAACATACCAGGAATAGCGATCGTTGAAGTGGTATTTCAAGATGAGCAGGTCGATCTGGTTGATGTACCCGTCATTATTGAAGTCGAGATCAGTGATGGCGATAATCGGCTTCTTTTCCGCCGCTTGCGGCTGCGCCTGCACTTCCACGGCACCGCACTCGCAGCTGGCCGCGCAGAGGAGGAGCAGGAGTATACCACTCACCTGGTACCGTTTAAGATTACTGCATCTATCCACGCTTTAACCACCTCACCAAACTCGTCTCGACCCCACGCCCATGTTTTCAATGCGCCTATTTCTTCATTTTCAACTTCTTATACAGTTCATCTCCGACGCACTCTCTGGCATATTTGCACCACTGTACGCAGGATTGTATATCATTGTAAACGGTAAACCCACAGTTATCACATGTTACCTGCATCTCGTCAGAGAATAGTTCTACCTCTTCGCCGCAATTTGGGCATTTCTTTAGTATGATAGTGGGGCTCCGTATATTTGCTGCTCCCGGGCATTTATCAAATAGTGTCATGTTATAGCTTTATTAAGAGTTGTATTTGTCTCAGGACCGTATCATTGTTAAAATCATCTTGAATCTCTTTACTGCTCGTAACGCATGTGGCAGATTGGCGGGCATTATAACCATCTCACCATCATTCACGCGAAGAGATTTGCCGGAGATAGTAATTTCAGCTTCACCTTCAATAAGATATACCAGGGCGTCAAAGGGTGTGGTATGCTCGCTCAGTCCTTGCCCTTGATCAAACGCGAAAAAGGTCACGGTACCCGTCTTCTTATCAAGTATCGTCCGGCTCACTATGGATCCTTCTTGATAATCTGCCAGGTCAGGCAATCGTATCGCTTTCGCCGCAAGTCGATCCATGCCGGTATGTTCTTTATTCCGCTCCATTCACATAACTCCTTTTATTTACTACGTCCTGCGAAAATTAATGACTTCTTCAACACAAACGTCTTTGCATCTCCTGTGCAGATAAATCCTTGGTTTCAATCATTTACCTGCCTCATTGGTACAATTCACGCTGCTGGGCCACCCACGTTTAGCCACTGCAGCTCAGCTTTACGCGCGCTCATCCCGTCACTGACCGAAAAGCTTTTATATACACGCTTATTACTCGCTCATGGTGATAAAAATGGTTGTATTACCAAAAGCACCTGTTACTAAGATCATTCGAAACGCGGGAGCCGAGCGAGTGAGCGAAGATGCCACGGAAAAGCTGGCGAAGCTGCTGGAGTCGTACGGCGCGAAGGTCGCGAAGAAAGCGGTGAGCCTCGCGAAGCACGCTGGCCGGAAGACCGTGAAGGCAGAGGATATCATGAGCGCAGTAGAGTAAACAACACAAACGCGAAAAGTGGAAAGAGGGAAATGTGGAATCGGCTCACCCTCTCTTTTTTTATTATTTATTCTTTTCCGCTTACAGAAGCGTTCACCCTGTTTTTAGCCGTATGACCTTCGCGGCGAAGGTCGCCGCGCCGACGCCGTTATCTATATTGACGACCGCCAATCCAGGTGCACAGCTCTGGAGCATCGCGAGCAGCGCGGCAATGCCCCTACCGCCCATACCGTAGCCCACAGACGTTGGCACGCCGATCACCGGCACGTCCACGAGACCCGCAACGACCGAGGGCAGCGCACCCTCCATACCCGCAATGACGATGAGCGCGGAGACATGTTCGTTCAAGAGCTGCACAAGCGGCTCAGCCAGCCGGTGAATGCCCGCGATGCCCACATCGTAGGCCGTGAGCACCTCGCAGCCGCAGACTTCAGCAATGACGCGCGCTTCTTCCGCCACCGGCCGGTCTGCGGTACCGGCAGCAATGAGCCCGATCTTCCCCCGGTGCTCGAATGTATGCCCCGGTCTTTTAACCAGGATGGTCCGCGCGATGGGGTTATAATCAAGCTCAACTTCCTCGCTCTTCGCGGCTTCTAACTGCTTTTTTAGCTCGTCAACGTCTTCAACACGGGCTCGCGTGATTATCGCAAAGCCCTGGGCGGACGCGTGCGCCAGTGCAATCTCTGCAACCTCAGCGCTGCGCTTACCCGGGGCGAAGATGATCTCAGGGATGCCAGTTCGATCCCCTCTACCCAGGTCGAGGCGTGCGAAATCTTTTAGCACCCTTATGGACTCGGATTTTAATGCTCTGCTCGCAGCATCACTGCCGAGCTCCCCGCGCGCCACTTTTCGTAAGATCTCCTCCATAGCACTTCTTCTTCTCTTACCATAAGAAAGAAAAGCTGTAGACAAGAAGATAGAGCGCTACCTCCTCGTGCGTGATGAAACTGGAAGAGCTGGGCGAACGGGCTTTAATAGGGCGAATCGTGCGGTCGTTTCAGGTTGATCCTGCACTCGTATCAGCGGGTGCAGGCGAGGACGATTGCGCTGTTATCGATCTGGCAAGTGTAAAAAACGGGTATCGGTATCTTCTTGTGACCACGGACACGTTACAGGAATCGACGCACTTCCCGCGCGGTATGACGCCGTTCCAGAAGGGCTGGAGCGCCGTGGCCGTCAATCTGAGCGATATCGCTGCGATGGGCGGTTACCCATTCGCCTTTGTCATCGCGCTGTGCATTCCGGCAAAGACTGAGGCGTCCTTTATCGACGACCTCGTCGCGGGAATTGAGGCCTGCGCGTCCACGTTTCAGACGGCAGTCGTTGGCGGGGACATCACGCGGAGCAGCGAACTGATCTTAACGGGCACGTGCCTCGGCTTGACCAGCAAGCCGCTCAAGCGTTCAGGCGCCCGGGTTGGGGATGTGTTGTGCGTCACCGGCTCGCTGGGTAACGCGGCGCTTGCCTTGAAACTGCTCAATAACGAATTGCACGTATCAGAACAGCTTGCAGCGGTAGCGAAAGCGGCACTCTTCCAGCCGCAGCCGCGCATCCGCGAAGGATTTATAATCGCGCACTCAGGCGTAGCCACTTCGATGATCGACATTAGCGACGGGCTCGCGCTCTCCATCGCGGAGATCGCGAAAGGGAGTGGCGTCGGTGCTGAGCTTTTAGCAGACAAACTACCGGTTTTGAGCGAGGAGCTACGGTATGACGAGCAGCTCACGCTCTCACGACGAGAACGCACGGAGCTTGCGCTGTATTACGGCGGCGATTATGAATTGCTCTTCACCCTTGACCGGCAGGTGCTGGAAGATGATGTGATGATGAGTAAGCTGAAACAGGACGTGCACATGACCATTATCGGTACGATCGTACCGCCCGAAGAAGGGATCTCGCTCAGAACGCGGGAAGGGAAAGAGCGGCTGGAAATAAAGGGCTATCAGCATTTTTAACCCTTATCAGTGCGCTTTACCAAAGCACGCTTCGCGGTTTCTAAGCACTTTTTTATGAATGGACAGATCAATCACGCACGTCCGCAGTGCACACTAAAACAGTTCCGCAAGCTCATTCACAATCTCTTCGGCGATGATCCGTTTCTTTCCGTTGACGTATTTGACGTTGCTCACGCCCGTTCGGATGATAAAGACCTCGTTCTCGTCCGTGCCGATCCCGCCCTTGCCAATATCGTTTCCCACGACCATCTGGAGGTTGTGTGCATCCAGCTTCGTCCGCACTCGCCGGACCAGCTCGTCCTCCGAGACGTTCGTCTCGGCCTTGAAGCCCACGATCACGAGTTCAGGGAATTCTTTCCGCGCCTCGGCGATCAATTTCCGCGTCGGCGTGAAGTGCAGGTGCAGATCGCCACCTGAGGCGATCTTCACGACGGCAGGATCAACGGTGAAATCGGCGATTGCGGCCGAAGAGATCAGCACGTCATAGCCCGTTCGCAGCTCGTTCAGGCAGGTATCAATCATCTCGTTCGCGGTCTCGACCCGCAGCTCATTGATGCCCATCATGTTCAGCGCTTTGCTGTGCACGAGCGTGACCTCAGCGCCCTGTTTGTAAGCCTCCTTCGCCAGCTCCATACCTGTTCGGCCCGAGCTCCGGTTGGTCAGGATTCGAACAGGGTCGATGGGCTCGGAGGTGGGGCCGCCGGTCACCAGCACGCGCTTGCCGGCGAGCTTCTTGGGTGAGAGAATGTGCTCAGTAGCAAGCACGATCTCGGCGATAGAGACGATCTTGGCGAGCCCTTCCTGGATCTTCGGGCCCAGTACCGTGACCCCGAGCTGGCGTAACTTCTCCAGGTTCTCCGTGAGTACCGGGCTGTTGAACATCGACTCATGCATCGCGGGCACGATCACCAGGGGAATGCCGGATCCGAAGGCAGTTGTGGCGAAGACGGTCACGGGCGTGTCGGAGACGCCGGTCGCGATCTTGTTGAGCGTATTGGCGGTGCAGGGTGCGATGAGGAAGAGATCGGCCGAGCCTTCCATGCCGAGGAACTCCACGTGCTCGATATCGCCCATGAGTTTCGTGATCGCCTCGTGCCCGGTTGCGTAATGGAGCGTGTAGGGATGGATAATCTCGGTCGCGGCCCTGCTCATCACGCTGTACACATCGGCACCGTGCCGTATCAGTTCGCGGGCGAGCTCGAACGTCCGTACTGCAGCGACCGAGCCGGTAACGCCGAGAACGATCTTTTTGCCCAGGAGCGAATGACTCTTCGTCCCTTTGATCCTGAGTGTGGGGTGGGGCCCGCGTTCTTTCTCAGCCATTTTTGATGTTGGAGGGAGGGATTGATGGACCGGTCGGGATTTGAACCCGAGGCCTCTCACACGCCAAGCGAGTGATCTTCCACCTGATCTACCGGCCCGTTCGTTCGTGTTCAGTCATGTTCCACGCTCTCGTTGCGTAGAGCTCTCCGTTGCTCCTCATGCATCCCGCGGATTAGAGATATCGGGAGACGTCCTCGATCATCCGTTCGCAGTAGACGCACCGGAATCGGAGTGGCTGCTCGCTGATGGTGATGAACCGTGAGACCACCGGCTCGCGTTCAACATTGGAGATGCAGTTCGGGTTCGCGCAGCGAATGATACCCTCGATCGACTGCGGCAGGAAGACCTTGTGCTTTTCCACCACTTCAGATTCACGGATGATATTGATCGTGGCGTTGGGCGCGATCAGGGCGATCTTATCAACCTCCTCAGGCTTCAACTCACGATCCTCGACCTTGACAATGTCCTTCCTACCCATCTGCTTGCTCCGTACGTTCATGGCCACACTGAGCGCGGCATCGGTGCCTGCATGGATCCCGAGGATCTTAAGCACGTTCAACGCCTGCCCGGCCGTGATATGATCGATCACCGTTCCGTTGCTGATGGGCACAACCTTGAGCTCTTTCTTCATACGCGTCGAGTCCTCAGACTGCTTGCTCGGTCTGTTAGATAAGATAAATAGTGTGGGAGCTATTTAACTTTCGCTCTCCGTTCTTGCTCGAGGATGTGATCCCGACAAGGAGCGAGTGGGGAACAGGCGGTCTCCCCTCATCTGGACGGGTTAGAAGACCCGCGGGATCGATTGCCTGAAGCACGGTTATGGGACCGCCGTGATTTGAACACGGGACAACTCGGTCTTCAGCCGAGCGCTCTCCCAGTCTGAGCTACGGTCCCCTCTTTCTTTACTTTTCTTCGCGCTCTCTGGTATCTCTTTCCACTTCGAAGTTATAAATATTGGCGTGCTCAAAACCAGAGTAATGGAAGCAGCGATCCGACGAGCACTTGACTTTGTAACTGCGCAGCAGGCAACGTACGCAGATATCCGGCTGGAACGCGGGCATGCAACGACAATTGATCTCCGGGATGGTGTCTTTCGGGAGTTGAGCTACGGGATCGATGAGGGCATGGGTGTCCGTGTGCTTTTCAAAGATTCCTGGGGCTTCGCCTCTTCTAACGATCCGGCGCAACCTGCGGTACAGGCGACTTTCGAGAACGCGCTGAGTACTGCACGTGCGCTCTCACACTCCAAGTCTGGCAAGCATGCGGCGGCCCTCAGGCTCGCTGATGCGCCCGTGACGACCGAGGAGTTCACGCTCAAGCCGCGAATCAATCCTGAGGACGTCAGTATCGAGGCGAAGAAACGCCTGGTCAAGGAAGCGTACGACGCGGCGAAGGGGCATTCCGAGCACGTAACGAGCGTATCAGTTATCTATCTGGACGGTTTCGAGGAGCAGATCATTGCTACTACCGAGGGGAGTTATATCGTGCTGCAGCAGCCGGCAGTCTTTCTGCGTGCCAGTGTGGTGGCGAAACGGGGTACTGTGCTCCAGGAAGGTCGCGAGAGTGTCGGTGCGGTTGCAGGCTTCGAGTTCATCGAGGCTGAAGACCCGACGATGATCGCCGTGAAGGCTGCGGACAAGGCAGTGCGGCTCCTTGATGCGGAACTCCCGCCGGCAGGCGAGTTGCCGGTGATCATGGACAACCGGCTCACCGGCGTCTTCATGCACGAGGCGCTCGGGCATGCTGCTGAGGCAGACCATGTGCTCTACGGAGAATCGATCCTGAAAGGTAAGGTGGGCGCGGCGATTGCTTATGAAGGGCTCACCGTTGCGGACGATCCGACCATCGAGGCGTCCCACGGCTACTATCGGTACGATGACGAGGGTCTGCGCGCGCGCCGTACAGAGCTCATTAAAGACGGTGTGCTCGTTTCTTATCTCCACAGTCGTGAGACCGCCGGCCGGTTGGATGCGGCACCGACGGCGAACGCGCGAGCTGAGGACTATTCTGAGATCCCGGTCGTGCGCATGAGCAACACGGTAATTGAGCCTGGCGGGTGGCAGTTCGATGAGCTGCGTGCGGACATCGCGTTCGGCATTTACGCGAAGGGCATGCGCGGCGGGCAGGTGGACACGGTCAAGGGCGAATTCCAGTTCAGTGCTGAGGAAGCCTTTCTGATCGAGAACGGGACGTTCACCAAGCGGTTAAAGAACGTCGCACTCTCCGGACGAACGCTTGACGTGCTGAAGAACATCGATGCGATCGGCACTGAAAAGAAGCGCGGTACGATCGGTTTCTGCGGTAAAGCTGGCCAGGACGTGCCAGTATCGGAATACGCACCCCATGTTCGCGTCACAAAGATACTGGTCGGAGGCTCGTCGTCCGGGTGAACCGGACGGTAATTACGAGCACCAGGCATGCGCTGCGCTCAGCTACGCTATCTGCTCGGGTGAATCTTCTGTGAGCAACCGTTGCGCAGCCTGATCAGCGGTTTCGCGATATGCCGCCGTGCCACGGGCGGCACTTCATATAAGCCCTCGTCCAGCCCTCGCTTGACGGTCTCGAGTTCCTGTGAACTGCGATATGTCCCGCAGCGCTTGCAGCGGTATCCCTGCGCTTGCCCTGCGGATTTCATGCGCTTGCCGCAACGCTCGCAACGTGGATTTCGCATCGCTTTCAGATTCATCGCGCGGACCGCGATCTTCTCCAGATTCAGTGTCCTGGTCTTAAACGATCCGTAAGCCGTTATCTCATCCCCCACCCGCAAGCTCCGGATAATTTCGCGGAACTGCTTCGTCGGCTCATACGCGATACAGTCGATGCGCTCCTCCCTGGAGCGAGCGATCGCGAGCTGGAAGACGACGTGACCGCCTTCGAACGGTCGCGGTTCGGACATCACGGTACCCTCGAGGCAGTACGAGTGGTAATCAGAAAGCGAGCCCTGCATTTCTTCTGCCAGGATCAGGTGCGAATCTGTGCCCTGATTCGTGATGAAGAGCGCCTCCCGCTCCACCGGCTCTGCAGTGATGAGTTCGTATGCTCGCACGATGGCGTCAATACGGTCGCCACGAACACCAAAGAGAACCGGACAGGGTGAGTGTGGAGCCAACACCAGGTTCTTATTTGCATAATCCACAGTATCCCAGGTCAGTGGATAGGTAGCGGCATCTGCTTTCCACACGCTTGCTGCGTCGATTACCCGTGGCGTGCCCCAGCGCTCCCGTTTCCGGTAGGCGATCAGCTCGTACGTGAGATCGTACTGCGTGGGGTAGCGTTGCTGGAGCATGAAGAATGCCGCGGCAGCTAACGCCCCGATGACGCCCCGTTTCTGCTTCAAACCATAGTACTCGATCTGCAATTCATTCAGGAGCGCAAATGCGTGTTCAATCGCGACCACATCTTTCACGGCCAGCTCATAAAACCGCTGCAAGCTCCGCAGGTGCTCGTAGGGCATGCGTAAAGCACTCTCCTCGCGAATGAACACTACGCCCGGGTTTGTCTCCTCTGCGTGAATCTCTGCAAGCTCACCAACCCGGGCTTTGATCAGCTCCTTGACCTTCTCTGCATAGCTCGCCGTATGAAGCTGGATCTCGAAGGCGACGGCACCATTGCCACGCGTCTTGTACGGGATGCAGGGATTCAAGCGCACCAATCGCGGAATTGAAACCCGCCCGTAACCCGTGAGCTCGTCCATTAAGACGGCACAAAGGTACGTGGTGCACATGCCCGTTCTCGAGTCGGTATCATCGATTCCAACGATCATTAGCTATCTTTTTTATAGTGCGATGGCCGCAGAAATAGGTTTCACGACGCGAGGACGCACGGTGCGAAGGGCAATGAACTTGAGCGATCTCACTCCCTATTTCAACTTATTTATGGCTCACTATACAAGTAAGGTACGTAAGAAGCGAACATGAACCCGTATTTCTGGATGCTGCTGGTGAATCTCTTCCTCCTTTACTGGCTCATCGTGATGCTGCTCGATAGGAAGGGTATTTTGGAGCGGTATAACATCTCCGCAGCCGGTCCCGTGCTTATGATCAGAACGAAGCGTGGTGAGCGCTTATTGGAGCGGCTGTCACGAGGAGCGCAGAGGGAGCGGTTCTGGCGCATTTATGCCACTATCGGCACCGGTTTGGTGTTCATTGCTATGATCTTCATGTTCATTCTCGTCATTTATGGCGCGTACAGTACCTTCATTCTGCAGCCCACACCCACGACGGTCAACGAGCCAAGAAACTGGCTGCTCATACCCGGGTTGAACGAATTCATACCGATGTGCGCATGGGTGGGCTTTGTCATCGCGCTGGTGGTTCACGAGCTCTCACACGCCGTCTTGAGCACAGTCGAGAAGATCACGGTGAAGTCGATGGGGCTTCTCATGCTTATTGTGCCGATCGGCGCCTTTGCGGAGCCAGACAGTGAGCAGCTATTTGGCGAAAAGGAGCGTAAAGAGCGGAAGAAGGTAAAAGCGGTTACTGTGGCTGGTTCTGAGTCCAGAGAACCTGAAAGACCATCCAAGAAAGTTGCTACCGCACAAGAGCGCACCCGCATCCTCTCAGCCGGCGTGACAAGCAATTTCTGCGTGGCTGTTATTGCCTTTGCGCTCTTCTTTGCTATCCTCTTCTCGATCCAGCCAGTGGACGAGAATGTGCTGTACGTCTATCAGGTCGCAACGGGTAGCCCCGCGGAGCAGGCAGGAATCAGTTCCGAGGTGTTCATCATCAGAGTTGACGGCACATCGACGAGGACCGTGGAGGAGCTTACCGCGGCATTGAGCACAGAGGTGGAGCATAACCTGGTAGTACTGGAGAAAAACGGCAAAGAACGTGCGTTCGCCGTGTCTGGTGGGACCACCAACAGCAGCGGGTTATTCATTTTCGATGTCGTGGCTGGCTTACCTGCCGACCAGTCGGGTCTCACCCGGGGCATGCGTATAACGAGTATTGATGACGTGAAGATAACGGGTTATACGGACTTCAGCGCCTTCATGAATACCACCGTACCGGGGCAGGTTATTGAGGTGCAAACCGATGCGACGACGGTTACGGTACCACTGGCCGAATCGCCGTCGGGCGAGGAAACGGGCTACATGGGGGTGATCGTCGCCGGTACGACCGCTTCGAGCCCGCGGGGGATGCTGGTTCTCGAATTCCCGGCACAAGAGTACCTCAACGGACTGCGGGGCATTCCCGCGTCGTTCCTGACGCTCTCACCACGTCAGTGGCTGGCAAGCTGGTTGTGGTTAACCATTATGCCGATCGCCCCGCTGCCGACCGGCTTCGGGGGCTTTAACCCACTCCTCGCACAGCTCTTCGAGCCTGTGGGCACCATCGCCGAGCTGGGTAGCGCAGTCTTCTGGTTTGCTGATATTTTCTTCTGGATCGGCTGGATCAATTTCTATGTGGGGCTGTTCAACTGCCTCCCCGCCATTCCACTCGATGGCGGCTATGTCTTTCGGGAGATGCTCTACCCGGTCGTGCGCCTGGGGATAAAGGAACAGCAGCGCAAGGAAAAGGTTGCCCGAGGCATTGCTGCCCTCTTCGCGCTCTTTATCTTCTCCGCCATTGTTATCATTCTCGCGGGCCCGTACCTTTTGTAAACGTTTCGGTCTCGTGTTCGTTGGAATCAGGTGATACCGACGGGATCAGCAGGTCAGATGTAACGCCGCGATCGTCCGTTGCTTTTGCGCGATCTGGTTATAGCGCGCACAGGCCTGCTCGGTTGGTTCAGCGAACAGTTTAATGCCCTTCGATTCGATATAGCGCCGCGTTTGCTCGGGCACTTTCATAACGCCGTATTTGCCCGTGCCGACAATCAGCACCTCGGGCTGCTCTTTCACGATCGACGCCACGTCGGTGTGCAAGAGAACGTGCCCGTCTTTGCGCCACCACTGATCTTCAATTCGGTCGGGATAGATGATCACATCGCTCGTGAAGCTCGTGCCGTCGATGACGATCTTCCCGAAGTTGTAGGTGTCAATCATCGCCGTGCCTTCCCTGCACTACCAATTACGTGAGCGAGCAGATATAACTATCCTCGTATTCATTCGCACGCCACAGAGAAGTTCCTCTAGTGCACACGAATGCGGTATGGCCGTTTGTATTTGTTACTCGCGGTGTTGCTCAGCTCTTCGGCGCTTGATCTTCGTGAGCCGCTCGATCTCTTTGAGCTTTATATCTTCGGTTACTTCCACGTACCCCTTTGCACGAGCACCCAGGAGCAGGTGCTCGCCAGGCGCTGTTCGCGTCAGTACGGTGGACCATCCGGGCTCCGAGCCGACGGATCCGACGGAGATATCAGCCAGTTCCGCGGTATAATC
>JAFGKP010000060.1 GCA_016928455.1 Methanomicrobia archaeon | reverse complement strand
GATTATATCCTCGATTACCTTGTGGGCTACGGCTTGAAGGATATCGTCATCACCACGAATTACCTGCGCGAGCAGACGATCGAGTACCTCACCCGGCGTAGAGCTGATTTGAAGATTGCATATCCCGAGGAGCCTTCGCCGTTAGGAACTGCGGGCTCGGTGAAGAACGCGGCAATCAGCGAGCGGATGCTGGTCATTCAAGGCGATAACATTACGGAAATAGACCTGCGGAATGTGCTGCGGTTTCACGATGAGCACGGGGGATTGGTGACCATTGCCCTGCTGCCCGTGCCGGATCCGTGCCTCTTCGGGATTGCGAAGCTCGATGATGCGACCGGTAAGATCAGGCAGTTCAAGGAGAAGCCCGCGCCGGGCGAGTGCTTCTCGAACCTCGCGAACACCGGCCTGTACATCCTGGAGCCCGAGGCACTCGGGCTCGTACCTGCTGGCCGTGCGTTCGATTTCTCCAAGGACCTCTTCCCCCGGCTCGTCGCGCGCGGCGAGGTTTACGGGTGCGTCGTTAAGGGCTTCTGGGCCGATGTGGGCAACCTCGACGGCTATCTGGCGGCGAGCAGGTGGATACTGGAGAAGGGTGACTTTCGGTGTGCAGATACCGCGGAAATTGAAGATTGCGATATCCAGGGCACCGTGGCAATCGGCGAGCACGCGCGGGTTGATACGTCGGTCGTGCGCGGGCCCGCGGTCATTGGTAGCCGAGCAACGCTGCGCAAGAGCAAGCTCTACCGCTCAGTTGTGCTTCCCGGGGCGACGCTGGCTGATACTATACTCCACAACAGTATCATCCAGCAGAATGCGGTGATCGAAGGAGAAGAGATCGTGGATTGCATTCGATGATCTGCAGCGGTGGATTATGCAGCCCCTATTTGCGCTCTTCGCGCTTTCACCGCTTTATAGAGCTCTACGATAATGAAGATCGAGATACTCGTACCGAGTGCCAGTCCCCATTCACGACCCGATAGTGGGGCTGAGTGGAAGAATTGCGCGATGACCGGGAGCTGGACTGCGAAGAGCAGGAGCAGGAGTGACCCGATCACGCCAAGAATCAGCCATCTGTTTGAGAGTATCCCGACCCGGAAGAGGGAAAGCCGAGCAGAGCGGCAATTGAAGGCGTTGATCAATTCGTAAAGGATAAAGGTCGCGAAGACCATCGTTTGCGCCTTCGAGAGCGCTGAGCGGGGCAGATAGTGGAGAAAGATACCGAGGCAGCCGATGACAATCACTGCGGACATGAGTGCGAGCATCTTGAGCATGCTTCCGGTGAAGACCCGTTCATTAGGGTCTCTCGGCGGCCGGTCCATGATATCAGGATCAGGGGGGTCGACCCCCAGCCCCATCGCCGGTAAGTCTTCGATGACGATATTCGCCCAGAGGATCTGGATCGCGATCAACGGAAACGGGAGCCCGTAGAAGAACGCGCCCGCAAGCAGGCATACCTCCGCGACGCCGTACGAGAGGATGTAGGTGAGATATTTCTTGACGTTATCGTAAATGGCGCGGCCTTCGTGGATCGCCGCCACGATCGTGGCGAAATTATTGTCCGTCAGCACCAGATCCGCGGCCTCCTTCGCCACGTCGGTTCCGGAGTTCATGGCGATACCCGCGTCACTCCGTTTCAACGCCGGTGCGTCATTGATCCCATCGCCCGTCATCGCAACCACCGCTCCATTCCGCTTCAAGACCTCGACGATCCTCAATTTGTGCTCGGGCGAGACGCGCGAGTAGACGCGTACGGTATTCGCGACGCGCTCAAACTCCGCGTCACTCAACTGATCCAGCTCCGCACCGGTCAGTACCTGATCGTCCTCAACGGATCCCGGGACGATACCAAGCTCCTTTGCGATTGCGACTGCGGTGAGTTTATGGTCACCGGTGATCATGATAGGGACGATACCTGCACGTTTACAGTCTGCGATCGCGTCCTTCACCTCATCCCGCGGTGGATCAGTCATACCCAGGAGTCCAACGAAGATGAGGTTCTGTTCCATCGCTTCAGGCGTGAGCTGCTCCGCTTCATCTTCCGTCACTTCGCGATATGCCACGCCAATGAGCCGATAGGCACGTGAGGCGAGCTCATCGCTCAGCGTTATTATCTCGTTTCGCTCTTCCGCGCTCAGGTGCTCTTGCCTGATCTCGCCGTTGACCTCGCGGTAGACGCGGTTCGAGAGCTGTAATAGTGCTTCTGGGATGCCCTTGACGTACGCCACTATCTTCCCGGTTTCCGTGTCACGATGAATGGTCGTCATTCGCTTCCGCTCGCGTTCAAAGGGGATTTCACCCTCACGCGGATACCGCTGCTCCAGTTCCTGCTTCTCGAAGCCTGCCTTCCGGGCTGCGACTACCAGTGCACCTTCGGTGGGATCGCCATTGATCTTATAACCCGCATCTCCCGTCTGAATATCACTGTCATTGCAGAGCGCCGCGATCTGCAAGGCCATCTGCAGCGGAGTACTCGTGGCAAGATCTACCTGCTCGCCGGTCTGCGGGTTCAGGAATTCGCCGTTCGGCTCATAACCCAGACCGGTAACCTCGATCATCTGCCCGTCGGCATACAGGGTGCGAACGGTCATCTCGTTCTTTGTCAGCGTTCCGGTTTTATCCGCGCAGATAGTGGTGATGCAGCCCAGGGTCTCGACAGCCGGTAATTTACGGACGATCGCCTTCTTCCGTGCCATTCGCTGCACTCCTACCGCGAGCGTTCCGGTGATGATGAGTGGCAAGGTCTCGGGTACGATCGCGACTGCCAGGCTGATCCCCCAGATGAGCATTACTAAGAACTCGTAGCCTCGCAGCACACCGACCGCCATAATAGCTACGCAGATAATCACGTACGCGATGCTCAACCACCGTCCGATCTCGTTAATCCGTCGTTTGAGTGGGGTTTCCACTTCAGGCTCGGAAGCGAGCATCCCTGCAATCTTTCCGAACTCCGTTTGCATGCCGGTTGCGGTAACCACGCCCCGCCCTCGGCCTTCCAGGATGGTGGTGCCCGAATAGACCATATTGCTCCGGTCTGCAAGGTTCACGTTCTCCATCGTCAGTGCCGCGGTGTCTTTACTCACGGGAAGGGACTCACCGGTCAGGGGCGACTCGTCTACTGTGAGCTTCTTGCTTTCGATGAGACGTGCATCCGCTGGCACGCGGTTACCCGGCCGGAGTAACAGAATATCACCAGGCACGATGTCACCCGTGCTTATCTTCTCCTCGGTGCCTGCACGGATCACCGCAGCGGTGGGGGCGGCGAGTTCTCGTAAGCGCTTGATCGCCTTCTCCGCGCGATACTCGAAGATAAAGCCCAGGATGACACAGAGCAGGACAGCTGCCGCGATCACTACGGAGTCCACAAGGTTTCCGATCGCCGCGGAAATAATTGTCGCCGCGAGCAGTATGAGGATAAGCGCGTTTTTGAACTGAGCAAGGAAGAGCTTTGGAACAGAAAGCGGCACCTCTTCGGTGAGCTCGTTTGGTCCAAACTGCACCTGGCGCCGTTCTACCTCGGCCGTATCGAGTCCTGAAACCGAGCTCTGAAACGCCTGAAGAACCTCTGTTGACTCCTGCAGGTGCCACGCAGTCTCTGCCCCCACTTTGGAACCGGATTTCATCGCGCCGCTCATTCTATTGCTTTCTAGTCATAGGTGTAAATAGCGATTGAGCTTTCGTCTGCCGAGTAACGGCCCGCTGCCGAAGGCACTCAGTACGGCGCCTTATTTATAAACGGGCTCGAGCCATTTCATGTACTTTTGCTCGCGTGCATTGAGTACCGCGAAGAACTTCTTCTGGAGCGCGCTCGTGACCGCTCCTTTTCCGCCTCCGCCGATCAAAACGCCATCAATTTCGCGTATCGGCGCCATCTCGGCGGCAGTCCCGGTGAAGAAGGCCTCGTCGGCAGTACAGAGCTCTTCTTTCGTTATCCGTTTTTCCACGATCGTATAGCCCAGATCGCGCGCGAGTTCCATCACGGAAGCTCGTGTGATCCCGGGTAAGATCGAGGATTTCGCTTCCGGCGTGTATATGATGCCTCCGTTCACGATGAATATGTTCTCACCCGGGCCTTCGGCGACATAACCCCTGGTATCGAGCAGTATCGCCTCTCCAAAGCCCCGCGCCTTGGCGTCCAGGGAGGCTAAAATTGAATTGAGATAGTGGCCTACGGCCTTTACGGTGACCGGCAAGGTACTCGGGTCTATTCGGCGCCAGGGTGAGATGGTGCAGCGGATTCCACCTTCCGCAGCCTCTTCCCCCAAGTATGCACCCCATGGCCAAACCGCGACGGCACAATCCACCGGACAGCCTGTCGGATTCAATCCCAGATGATGATAGCCGAAGAACGCGATCGGACGGATGTAGCACGCGTCAAGCTTGTTGATCCGGATCGTCGCCTTGATCGCATCGCTCATTTCGTCCCTGGTGTACGGGATCTCCATCTGGTAGGCCGCTGCAGACCGATACATCCGATCAAGATGCTCCTTCAGCCTGAAGATGAACGCCCCCTTATCCGTCGCGTAACACCGAATCCCTTCAAAGACGCCCGAGCCGTAGTGTAACCCATGGACGAGCACATGCACCTTCGCGTCCTTCCACTCGACGAGCGTACCGTTCAGCCAAATTTTCCCCTCACCGGTAAAGGCCTCTACCATCAGTATCTCCCCCGTTCAGTCTTATCGCATCGCCGCTTTTCTAATAATCGCTTTTCACTTAAAAGCCTCTGCAGCTACCAGTAAAAGGACGGCGCGTTCTGAATACGCCGCTTTAGTATCGCCCCCTCGAGTTCCATGCTCTGCCACGCTTCTCGGACTCGCGCCTCGAGCTCCTCATGCTCGTTCAGCACGGCGACGAACGACGGTCCCGTTCCAGAGAGGCTCACGCCCGCAACGCCGCATTCCAGCGCTCTGAGCATCGGCTCAGGGTCGAACCCGAGTGCCGCACAATACAGGAATCCGTTTAAGGTCATCGCTTCATCGAACCGGCCTTCCAGCGCCCATTCATGCGCACGACCGATCCACGGCGCGATCACCTTTGATCGCAGCACATTGGTATCTGCGGTGAACGCTCGCGCCCGTGGCACAAAGATGAGAACTGCTGCATCTTTCTCGACTCGCTGCATCAGCACGCGCTTCTCGTTGTTGGTGATGACAATGCCACCGAGTGCGGAGGCGCAGGCGTCATCAAACGCGCCCGTTATGGAGACGCCCACCTCGAGCGCAGCATCAACCCCGATCTCAATTGCCTCCAGAGCGCCTGCTCGAGTGTTCACTTCGGCTCCGATCGCATTCAGGGTCGCAGCCACGGTAGCATTTGCCGCTGCACTGCTGCTCTTTAAACCGCTCCCAATCGGTATCTCACTGCGCGTCTTTACGTACGCGCCGAGCGGTACATCGAACTTCCGCAGCACGAGCTCCACACACCGCTCAATTAATCGGGTATCTCCCGGCGGTTCATCTTCTCCGCCGTGCACGATCTCTCCCCGTATGACCTTCAGGTCTGCGCCCAGTTCCACCTCAGCCTCAGTCCAGAGCTCGATCCCGAAGGCCGCGCCTCTCAGAGTCGCAATGGCATTGATGATCGTGCCCGCGCCACTGGCGCGTCCATACCCCTTTCCACAACTCGCGGCGGCCATCTTTTCCTACTGCCCCGTTACGGTACAGGTTTTTGTGCTGTCGTCCACGTGAACATCGTAGGGATAAAAGGCGCTGATTACATAAGTCTCTCCCCCTCGTCGCTCGTTCGGTATTAAGGGTCACCACGTGCGCAGGCAGGCAAAAGCGGAAAATATTTATACGATGAGCAATAATGCTCGTGTAACACTCTAAATACTGGAAAAGGAGTAGGGATGCAAAATGCCAAAGGAACCGAGGGAAGTTGTGATTGTTGGTGGTGGCGTTGCGGGAATATTCGTCTTGCGGAACTTATTCGCGGATAAGGACAAGGTGCCGGGTGGGCTCCATATAACCTTAATCAAGCGTGAGAAGAGCGGCTGGATCTCCACCTGTGGTCTGCCCTTTGCCTTGCGCGGCTGGTACGAACTGGAGCGAACGGAGATCCAGAAGCCCGGATTCTACCTCGAGCAAGGCATTGATTTCAGAAGCGAGAGCGAGGTAACGAAGCTCAATCTGGATGCGAAGAGCGTGGAATTGAAGGCTGGCGAAAATCTGAACTATGATTACCTCGTTATCGCAACGGGGCGGAAGCAGTCGGTGAAAGAGACGACGCTTGACGGTGTGTTCACGTTCAATGATGAGAATGATGCATGCAAGATAGAAGAGGCGTTGAAGACCCGTAACGTGCAGCATGCTTTTGTCCGCGGTCGCGGGATTATCGGCTTGCAATCGGCAGTTGCGTTTGCGGAACGGGGCATCAAGACCACTATTCTCGGCGGACCGCCGTCGTTATTACCCTCGAGCCTGGATCCTGATATAGGCGATATCATCAAGGAGCGTCTGGAGAAGGACGGGATGCGGTTCATTCTCGATCGGCGCGAGATAACAGCGATAAAGGGCAAGGCTGACTGGGTGAAGTCGGTTGTGATCGGTGAGACGGCGGCTGATAAAGAGGAGATCCCGGCCGAGATCGTGATCATTGGCAAGTGGATGCTGCCCGAGACGGATCTCGCGAAGGCTGCTGGAATAGCGATCGGCGAAACGGGCGGAATCGTTACTGATCGCGCGATGCACGTGAAGCGAGGACGGCGTTCGTTGACCGAGGTGTACGCGCTTGGTGACTGTGTTGAAGTCGTTGATGGCATCACCCATCGTCCGAAATTGAATCAAATGGCCTCGACTGCGGTCGTTCAGGCGCGGGTCATCGGTGACAACATCCTGAGCGATATCCTGAGCCAACCTCGTTTGTACTCTACCTGTGAGTACTGCCTCAGCCCGACGGTCGCGGATATTGGCTGCGGGCTTCTGATAGGCTCTGTGGGTCTGACCACCGATGCAGCAACCCGCGCGGGATTAAAGACGATCAGCGGCAAGGCGACGAAGCTCGTCAAGGCGCGATACTTCCCCGGTGCGACCTCGATGACCATGAAATTGATCTTCGACGCCTTTACCCTGCGCTTGCTGGGCGCGCAGATGGTGGGTGAAGTCTGCGTTGCCGAACGGGTAAATGAGTTCGAGGTCGCGATTCGAGCTGGGCTGACCGCAGCGGAACTGCGGAACATGGAGCGGAGCTTCGACCCGTCGGTTGCGCAACTGGAGGACGTAACGGTAGACGCAGCAAAGAAAGCACTGGAGAGCGCTTAGGTAGGTAGCAATCCTGTCTGTCCTGCCCTCCGGCCTTCTTTTTTTCGCCACTGCCTTGTGCTCTGGTCTTACAGTACCAGCGTTCTTTCCCAGCGAGTGGACCCTTAGGGACGTAATTCTGAGCATGAACGGGCCCTCAGTTATAGTATTACGGAGTGGGGGTGGGCACGAGCTAAAAGAGCGTCTCATCCTGCTCGTACGTGCGATTCAGCCGGAGCGCGAGCTCAGCTTTGGTAAGCTCTCTGCTCAAATAGGAGATATGAGTGGACAGTGAAGCCAGATCAAGACGTAGAATCGTATCCATTATCGTCCGTGCGCTTTCTCCGATTATCTGCTTGCCACTGGGCGAGTGCTGCGCGCAGATCTGCCGCTGGGAATCGCTCGCCTCATTTACCTCGCACAGAAAGATCCTGAAGAACCCTCTGGGATCAAGCTGCCATGTTTCGTCCGCGGTCGCCGTAATGAGTTGGTCGTCGTGCACCGTAGTAAGTGGTCCTTTCCGCTTCTCCTTGAGCACCAGAAGGTCAATGCCAAGGTCTTTCGGCGCGCTGCCACGCGCCCGCGCGAGCATCATCATTTCCGAGGCTACCCGCAACTCGCGCACGCTTCCCCGGGCCTTATCACTGCATTCGGGTGTAAAGAGGATATCAGCCCGCAGTTCAGAAGCAATACCAGCTAAGGTCGCATTGATACCTACAGAATCAGCATCCATGAGCTCAGTGACATTGCCAACACCAAAAAAGAGCGGGGTGTGGTTGTCCTGCATGCGGAACGTATAATAGTGATATAATGAATCAGCGATCCCATAGCCCACGACATTCAAGATCGGGTCGCCGATGACACGTGTGATGCCAGCCGCTTTCGCAGCTGCGATATTCGCCAGCAAGCTTTCGTACGTCGCTTGTGGGTCCGTACTGTCCGGTATGACGACCGCGGCAACGTTGTGATCCGCAAGTGTGGCACCTATATCGGGGATATTCTCCTGGTTCAGGCTGAGTACCATCTCCACCCCGTTCTCGATCCCGGTGCGGATATGCGCGGCATCAAGGGAGTCTATAGAAACGGGGACGTGCGGGGCGAACGACCGCACGGTTTGTACCGCCCGTGCCACCTCGTTTGCGGTCGCCCCGATATGAACCCCCACGTCCAGAATGTCCGCGCCACTGCTCAGATAATGATGCGTGAGCCGCGTAATCTCGCTTTCGGTCATCAGCGTAGCATCCACAAGTTCCGCGCAGACCTTCATCCGCGAACCACCGCCGATCTTCACCCCGTTCAGAGAGAAAACTGCTTGTGCTCGGCGCTCCAGCTCCTCCAGCTTCTGCTGTGCATCCGCTCGGCGCCTTGCCGTTAGAAACTGATCGGCCGGGACATGGGCTGAGAATTCGATTTCATCCAGATATCGTAACGCCTCACCGATGTCGTACGCGTGCCGTGGCCCCAGACGAATAGGTGTTCCTATCTCCGCTTCCAACGCGCTGAAGTCCGCGGTACAGAAGCCCGAGACCAGAATTAAATCGCTTGCTGTTACGCACTGCTGCTGCTCAATTGCGCGCTTCAGCGATCTCGGTGTGCTAAACGCGGCGATGTTCAAGTCCTGAGTCAGCACCTCGCAGGTGACATCAGGCACCTCTGCGGTTCTGATCGCATCCCGCACCATGCCTTCAGCTTTCCGCCCGGTAGCCAGCGTGATCTTCATGAGTCCGCGCCCTTATACTTTATTTTATTGTGCAAGGAAGCCTAAAAACGCGTCATCCGGTTTGTCCTTGATCGTCTGATTCACAATAAACGTCTCTGTTCGCTCGATGGCTTCAAAGGCTTGCAGCTCTTGCAGGAACGCGGTCATCTCATTCTTATCCCGAAACAGCAGTTCGAGGAAGAAATCAAACCGACCGAAGAGGAGCTGGATCCGCCGCACATGGGTACTCTCTCGCAAGAACGCATTGAGTTCCTCGCGCAGGTGCCGCTCGGGCTTGGCGATGATCAGCGTGTAGGCCTGGAACGCGAACCCGAGCTTCTCAGAGTCCAGAGAGACCGAGAAGCCCCTGATAATACCTGCGGCGGTGAGTTTTCGGACGTGCTCGAGCGCGATCTGTCTACTCACCCCGCACTGCCGGCCCAGCTCGGCGTACGAGCGTCTTCCGTTTGTGAGCAGTGCGCGCAGAATGCATTTGTCTTTTTTCTTCAGCTTCAGATCAATCATTTGTAAAGTAAAATAACGAAAATTTTATAAATAGTTATCGTTTTTATTCCTCTTGGCTGAGCAGCGATTGCGAAAGCGGCCAGCGCAGCACCAGGAGTACGGGTCAAAATGGACGAAGGAAGCATCATAGAGAGATTAAGAGCACTGGTGGGTGAGGAAAACGCAAAGAAGCTCGAGAAGATCGATCATCCATCACTGCATCATTTAATTGTGCGATACGTTGAGCACTGCAGGCCGGATCGTGTGTTTGTCTGCACGGATTCGCCTGAGGATATCGCATACGTGCGGCGGGAGGCGATACGTGCGGGTGAGGAGCTCGAACTCGCGCTTGAGGGCCATACGGTACATTTCGACGGCTATTACGATCAGGCACGTGACAAGAAGAACACGAAGTTTTTGCTCCCACCGGGCGTCGATTTAGGCTCTGATATCAATGCTATGGGGCGAGCAGCCGGGCTGGAAGAGATACACGATATCTTGAACGGTATCATGGCGGGGCACCAGTTATTTGTCCGCTTCTTCTGTCTGGGCCCGCTCAATTCAATATTCTCCATTCCTGCCGTTCAGCTTACTGATTCCGGCTATGTCGCGCACTCGGAGGATCTGCTCTACCGGCAGGGCTACGAGGAGTTTGTGCGCCTGGGTCGAGCGGCGCGGTTCCTCACGTTTGTACATTCTGCTGGCGAACTGGACGAACGCAAGACCTCCACGGATATTGCTCATCGACGCGTGTATATCGATCTCGAGGACGAGACGGTATACAGTGTGAATACCCAGTATGGTGGGAACACGATCGGGCTCAAGAAGCTGGCGATGCGGCCCGCGATCAATCGCGCATCGAAGGAGGGCTGGCTCACCGAGCACATGTTCATCATGGGTGTGCACGGGCCACATAACCGGGTTACGTATTTCACCGGAGCGTTCCCCTCGCTCTGCGGCAAGACCTCCACCTCGATGGTGACCGGCGAGCGGATCGTTGGCGATGACATCGCGTACCTCAGGATAATGGACGGCGTTATCCGAGCCACGAATCCTGAGCGGGGCATATTCGGGATCATCCAGGGCGTTAATGCCAAAGATGATCCACTCATCTGGGGCGCGCTCCACAGCCCTGCGGATATCATCTTCTCCAACGTGCTGGTAACAGAAGATAACGGCGTTTACTGGATCGGTAAAAATGGTGAAGAGCCGCGAACGGGACTCAACCATTCGGGAGCGTGGTACCTGGGGAAGAAAGATGCGGATGGCAACGAGATACCGCCGTCGCACCCCAATGCCCGATTTACGCTCGATATGCAGCTGTTAGAGAATCTTGATCCTGAACTGAACAACCCGAACGGTGTTACAGTCGGCGGCATTATTTACGGCGGCCGGGATTCGGACACGAAA
Source organism: Methanomicrobia archaeon (assembly GCA_016928455.1). GTDB lineage: Archaea > Halobacteriota > Syntropharchaeia > Alkanophagales > Methanospirareceae > JACGMN01. The sequence goes on along the minus strand of JAFGKP010000060.1, from coordinate 2,829 downwards.
GTGCCGCTCGAGGAATCCTTCAATTGGGTGCACGGCGTCATCACTATGGGCGCGGCACTGGAGTCCGAGACGACCGCGGCGACACTGGGGCAGGAGGGCGTGCGCAAAATCAACCCGATGTCGAACCTGGATTTCCTCGCTATTCCACTTGGCGCGTACGTCGCAGGGCACCTGCGGTTTGGTGCGGCATTGCCTAATCCGCCGCGCATATTCTCGGTAAACTATTTCATACGTGATAAGCGCGGGAACTTCCTAAATGATAAGACGGACAAAGCGGTCTGGCTGAAGTGGATGGAGCGTCGTGTGCATAGCGAGGTGGAGGCGATCTTAACGCCTACGGGGTTCATTCCACGCTATGAAGATCTTAAAGAGCTGTTTGCAGCGGTGCTTAACAAGCGGTATGCTGAGCCAGCGTACCGTCAGCAATTCACCGTGCGTGTGGCGGAGAATCTAGCCAGGATCGAGCGTGTGGAGCGGTTCTACCGGACGACCGTGCCGGATACGCCACCGACGCTTTATGCCGTTCTAGACGAGCAAAGAGCGCGACTTGAGGCGGCCCGGAAACGATATGGGGCGTATATTCCACCATCTGCGTTCGAGTAACGCCGCTACGGCCTGTAGCTTTCAAATCGTTTAATTCGTGGATAGAACCGATAATTTGGGAACGATCAGCGACCGCAGGCAAGACTACTCGAGTTGCTCTAAAAGCCGCGCGATTTTGGCGTCATACAGTAAGAGATAGCTCATAGCCTCCTTTGCCAGTCGCAGGTTTGTATGGCGCGCGATCTTCCCTTCTTTCCTGAGCTCTGCATCCACGTCATTGTAACTCGCGGGGTTCACAATAACGGTGACGTGCTCGAAATGCTTTATCCCGTTCCGGATCAGCGCAACGCCACCGATGTCCATACCGTCAAGTGGGTCTTCGGCTTCCGGGTCCGGGGGTATGAGATTGACAACGATGACTCCAATTTCTCCGGTTGCGATCTCGGCGTGGATGCGGGGATGCAGCGTCTTTACCTTGCCTCCGAGCAGCTCCGGGGTGCCGGTAAACGCAGCGACTGGTGTGACCGGAGTACCGTTGCTCTGAATGGCCCGGGCAGTCCCTTCGGTTGCGAGTAGTTCTATCCCGCGTTCGTGTAGCGTCTTCGCGAGCTCTACCAGCTTCGTTTTATCGTGTACGCTTATGATGGCTTTCATGGCGCTACAGACAGTCCCTGCTCGTGTATTGTACAGAATGATGTATTGAGCAAAGAAGCAATCACTGAGGACCAATCAGTGGAAGAAGCTGCGGGGTTTTACGTAACTCCGAGTCCCACTAATTTCCCTTCTCGCGTGGTGTGCGGCGCGAGCATATCGATATTCAGCCGACTCACCAGCTCCTTGTACCGGTCCCGGATCGTGATCTCGGTCGTGCCAGCGACTTTAGCGATCTCCTTCTCCGTAATCTTCTCGCCGCTTAGCATCGCGGCGATGTAAATAGCAGCCGCGGCGGTTCCTATCGGTCCCCAACCTTTTGCGACGCCGGTTCCCTGGTCATCCTTCAGGATCTCAATCGCCCGTTCCCGGATCTCCTCACTCAGCCCGAGTTTCGAGCAGAATCGCGGTATGTAGAGCGCGGGATTAGCAGGAGCAAGCTTGATCTCCAGCTTCCGTAAGAGGAAGATATACGCACGGCGAATCTTCTTTAGCGGGCTCCGGGAGACTGTGGCAACCTCCTTCAGTGTACGCGGGACCTCGTACCGGCGGCAGGTGATATACAGCATTGCGGAGACCAGCTCCTCGATGCTGCGGCCCTTGATCAGGTTCTTCTTCATCGCCTTCCGGTACAGTACCGAGGTCTCTTCCTTGATGTTGTTCGGGAGCTTCAAAGCACAGGCCATGCGATCAATCTCAACGAGCGCAAGTGCGAGGGTCTTGTCACTGGAGTCAATGCTAATGCCGCGCAGCCGCTTCGTACGCGCAGGCAGTCCAGGCATAGGCGTACCCAGCCCTTTATCATGTATCCGATAGCTCATCGGGGGTCCGGTTCGTATCCGTTTCGCTGCTTGCTCTTCGTCGTACGAGCGCCATTCAGGGCCGAGATCAACGATATCTTCGACCAAAACGACCCCACAGTCCGCGCAGTACAGCTCAGCATGCTTGGAATCAACGACGATATTCTTCGATCCGCATTCAGGACATGTCCGTATTCGCTCACTCATATTCTCTCTCTATCAGCACCTCAAACAAGTAGTAACACTCAAGCTCACGCTCATATGAACCGCCAAACCCAACGTACAGTACGGTAAACCTCCATCATATTCCCAAGGAGCGTCATAATCCCAAGGATCGTGTTACGATAGTAACTATACATTCATATTATATAAAGTTGCAGGAAATTAATTTCTCGTCACGGGTGGGCACATGTGATTGATGCGTTGCGAAACCGGTACCACGGTTCCACGAAGGGCTTATAGTGGTTCGTTGTCGAATCGCGCTCACTCAGAGCAGATCGATGGTGATTGTTCCCTCGTTGAGTACGTCCGTTTCGGAAACGCGCACTTCCTGCTCTGTATCCCAGATTAGCGTCTCGTTCTCGTAATGCCCTGCTCGCAGGGTGTAGGGGGATACGGAGACGTCGAAATTCGTGCCTCCCGCAATTGCCCCTTCAGTCGAGTAGGGCACGATAACCTCGTAGGTATTTGATGGCGAAGCGGTGGTTTCGAGCGCGTAAGTAAACGTACGGCCCTGGTTCGTGGTAACTTCCGTGGAGAGCTCGATAACGGAACCATTCGCGGCGGTGCCGGTGATCTGGGCGCCCGGCACGTACTCGAAGACCTTCACGAAGCT
>JAFGKP010000059.1 GCA_016928455.1 Methanomicrobia archaeon | reverse complement strand
TTCCTGTGGCCGATGCGGCACTATCTGATCACCTGCGGCGACGTTAAAGAAGAGGCGAACATCATCGCGGTTAGCTTCTGCATGCCCGTCTCCAAAACGCCACCGCTCATCGCCTGCGCCATCGGCCGAAGCGCGTATTCCCTGAACCTCATCGAACGCACCAGGGAGTTCATCGTGAATGTGCCGACCAGAGCGCTCGAGCCGAAGGTCTACTACTGCGGGTATCATTCCGGCGCGCATGTCGATAAATTTAAAGCTACTGGCCTGACACCACTGCCCGCACGGCGGGTAAAAGCGCCCATCATCGCTGAGTGCGTTGCATGGATGGAATGCACCGTGCAGCAGGAGATAGAGACCGGTGATAAGAACCTGTTCGTCGGTGAAGTGCTTGAAGCGTATGCTGAGGACGCGGTGGTGCATAGAGAACAAACAGTCGAATACGCACAGGGCGAGTTCCCCCGGAAGATCTACGGGACACGATTTGGATAGAGATGATACAAGAGAGTTTTGGCGAAGGGTTCGGCTCTTTTAATACACTTTTTCTCTGTGATCAATTTTCACAACAACAATACGCTGTTCTGTGTAGTTTATCCGGTAAAGAATGCTCTATATCTTCTAAGGAACTCAGCTCGCCGCGTGCTTCTCGCTTCACACGTTCGTCCAATAACTTCTTTTCATCGTCACTCAGAAGCGTATCAATATCAACCATGTGTTCCCAGATCTCAACCAGCTCTTTTTCTATTCGACCAAGCCTGTCGAGTATCTGTTGCTCGATTGCAGTATCAATAAGGAGAATAAGAGGGGCGGGCTATTTAAATGCTCTTTCCTCGTTCGCCACCATGATCTTCGCGTCGTGTCGGGCACCTGGGACGTCGAGTACGCGCACGGGACACGGTTTGGAGGAGTATAAAGTACGTTCGAGGAGGCGTTACGTTAAACCATGGCGCACCAGAGCAGAGCACAATTACTCTACATCAATAACCTGAGAACACTGCTGATTACACTCATTCTCATGCTTCATACCGCCATTACGTATGGCGCTAGTGGCAGTTGGTATTACTATGAACATACAGAGGAGGTGTTCTCTGCGGTTATTCTCACACTCTTCAATAGCGTGGTGCAGGCCTTTGTACTGGGCTTCTTCTTTATGATCTCCGGCTACTTCACGCCCGGATCCTTCACCAGAAAGGGGGCGAGAACGTATCTGAAGGACCGATTCATCCGGTTAGGCATCCCGCTGGTGATCTATTTCTTCGTGATCAATCCGCTCATCGTGTACGCGCTCTATGTTAGAGCGATGAGATACTCGGTGCCCTTCCAGGATTTCTTCGGGTCTGGTCCGCTCTGGTTTGTGCAGGCCTTACTGATCTTTTGCTGCGGGTATATCCTTTGGAAGAAGTTCGTCCCGGGACAGGCGCATGAAGTAAAGCAGCCGCCGAGAAGTAGGGAGCTCATCCTGTTCGTTCTCATGCTGTCACTGGCTAATTTTAGTGTTCGTATCTGGTGGCCGATTGGCGAGAGCTTCTCCAACCTGCAATTTGGCTTCTTCCCCGGTTATGTCAGCCTGTTTATCGTTGGCATTATAGCCTATAACAATAACTGGTTTGATACGTTCAGTGATTCCGTTGGCATGCGATGGCTGAAACTTGCAGTACCTGCTATTCTGCTCTTCCCTGTAGTTGGTATTATAGGCGGTGCACTTGAAGATATAACGCCGTTTATTGGCGGAATTCATTGGCAATCGCTGTTCTATTCCACCTGGGAAGCTTTCGTGGGCACTGGTCTTATCGCCGGTATATTTGTCAGTTTTCGTCAGAGATATAACACACAAACACGGTTTACGAAGAACCTATCGGATAATGCATACACGGTATTCATCATTCATGCCCCGGTCATTGTCGCTCTATCGTACGCCATGCGGGGCGTGCATATCTTTCCGCTGCTGAAATTCGCTCTGGTGTCGTTCCTCGGGGTGAGCCTCTGCTTCTTGCTCAGCCATTTCGTAGTACGTAAACTCCCCTATTCCGAAAGGGTCCTGTAACTGGGGACGGTAACAACTACGACGCTCGCTTGACAGAGGCTAAGGATCCTACCCCTCTGGTTTTAAACACCCAGGAGCTTAGAGTACAGTAACGTGATGGTGAAGAGATGGTAAATAGCAAAGGCACCACTACGGAATTCCCCCACTATCTTAAAATCGTCCTGAAGGGCTTCTTTGCGCTCCTGATCATCATCGCCTTTATCTTTATCCTGGCCGGCCGGCTCAGCTACTGGCAGGGTTGGGCCTTCAGCATCGTGACGGTACTGCTCGTGCTGGTTCAAATGCTCCTGTTTGCCCCTAAAACCGAGCTCGCTCAGGAACGGTTCAAACCCGGACCCGGCACGAAATGGTGGGACAAACTCTTCTGGGCGCTCTACGCGCCGCTCTTCTTCGGCATCGTTATTATCGCCTGTCTGGATGCGGGACGGTTTCGGTGGTCACCTGAATTACCGGTGGCGGTTTATATAACGAGTTACCTCGCGTATATCCTCTCGATTTATCTCTATTCCTGGGCGATGTGGGTGAACCAGTGGTTCTCCAGCACGGTCCGAATCCAAACTGATCGTGACCAGCAGGTGGTGCAGGATGGGCCCTATCGGTACGTTCGACATCCGGGCTACGTTGCCGGTATTCTTATGGCACTGAGTACCGCCGTGGCGCTGGGTTCACTCTGGGCACTGATTCCCGCGGGCCTTGTCGTTCTATTGCTCATTATCCGCACCTTTCTGGAAGACCGTACGCTGCAGAACGAACTGCCAGGCTATGTCGAGTATGCCCATACCGTTCGATATCGGCTGGTGCCCGGACTCTGGTAGCTCTATGTAACGAGAAAACCATACAATGCCGCCTGAAAAAGTAGACCTGAGGTATAAAGGGTGCACAGTGCAGATCGCCTATTCGCTTCGCCGCACTCCAGAAGTGGCTGTGGTATTCCTCCACGGGCTCGGCTGCTCGAAGCGCGATTTCCAGGCCGCCTTCGAATATCCTGCGTTGATGGATTACACGCTACTAACCTTCGATTTACCCGGCTGTGGCGATTCACCCTACCCGGAAACCCTGACCCTGAACATGGACGACCTGGTCGAGATCACGCACCTGGTTATCGCTGCGTTACCGGTAAAGGATATTGTCCTCGTCGGCCACAGCATGGGCGGGCTCGTCGCGCTACTTTACACAGAACGCTTTCGTAACAACGTACGGGGCTTCATCAATGTAGAGGGTAATCTATCCGCCGAAGATTGCTTCTTCTCGCGGCTCGTTGTACAAGCCGACTTTGCCGAGTTTACCCGCACCGTATTCCCGGAACTCAAAGACCGCCTGAAGCACGCGGAGAACAGAGGCTTTCGTGAGTACGCGGCGGACCTGGAAAAAGCTGATAACAAGGCGTACTATGACTACAGCCCCTCGCTCATCGAGTATTCAGATACCGGTGATCTTCTGGAACGGTACTGCGCACTGGATGTACCGAAGCTCTTTGTCTACGGCGCTGAGAATCGTGCGCTATCCTACCTGCCTCGGTTGACTGAACGCGGCTGCGCGCTCGTGGAAATCCCCACAAGCAATCACTTCCCGTTTCACGATAACCCCGCGGCCTTTTACCATGCCATTGTATCATTTCTTACTGCTGCCCTCGATACGGTGTAAGTAAGCCCGGGATTCCGGGATACGAAAAAGGCGGTCGAGCGGCCGTAAGTGCGATATTTAACCACGTCCCGCGAATGTATATGGGTGGGTGGTGAGAGGGCGTCCTGGTGTCGAACGATAAAAGCTGGTATCAACTATCCGTCGAGCAGGTTTTTGAGACACTAGCATCGAATCCCGAGGGGCTTACAGCCGCTGAGGCGCAGGCACGGCTCCAGCAGTACGGCTATAACGAATTGCCCATCAAGAAACGCAGCCCGCTCATTACGTTCATTATGCAGTTCCACAGCTCGCTTATCTACGTACTGCTCGTTGCTGCAGTCATCACTGCCTTTCTCGATATGTGGATGGACACCACGGTCATCCTTGCGGTCGTCTTCGCTAATACTATCATCGGCTTCATTCAGGAAGAGAAAGCAGAAGCAGCCGCAGAGGCGCTCGAGAAGTTGATGTCGCTCGAGTGCACCGTAATCCGCGACAGCAGGGAAGAGGACATTCCTGCACGCGAGTTGGTGCCGGGCGACATCGTTCTGCTCAAAGAGGGCGATAAAGTCCCCGCGGATCTGCGGCTCTTCTATTCCAAAAACCTCCATGCTGACGAAGCAACGCTCACCGGCGAGTCCGTTCCGGTCTCGAAAACCACAGAACCCATCTCCAGACCTGATCTGCCACCCGCCGATCAGCGCTGCATGGCCTTCAGCAGCACGTTCATCACCCGGGG
>JAFGKP010000058.1 GCA_016928455.1 Methanomicrobia archaeon | reverse complement strand
CCTTTCCTCAGTCTCACCACAAGCCAGCCATCAATCACCTCAGCCAGATTCTTTCGGCACTCCTCGAGCGTTTTCCCCGTCGCCCACACTCCGACGAGCTCGGGTACTTCGCCATAATACGGCTCTTCATCCTCTATAAGCTCGTATCTCGCTTTCGTCAACGCCGCTTGGATGTATTCGGTGATCATCTCCTCGCTTACTACATCACATCCCATTATGTTAATAGTCTTTGATGGTATGTTTAAGTCCGCCTCTTTAAGAAGCGAGAGGTGGAAAAGTGGCATTCGCAGGAGTAGATTGCATAAGAGTTTTTGTCAGGCCATCGTATGTACACACGAGGGCGACGTGCTCAAGGAAGGACGGATACCAACTGAGCAGGAGGACATAGAGGAGTTCTTTTCGGGTTTGGAGCATTTGGAGATCGCGTTAGAGGCGAGCACCAATTACGAATATTTCTACGATCTCCTGGAGAGCCTGGGGCATCACGTTGTGGTGGCGCATCCACTGAAGACACGGATGATTGCGGACGCAAAAGTCAAAATGGACAAGCTGGACGCGCGAATCTTGGCGGATTTGCTGCGGGGCGATCTTCTGCCGACCTCCTATGTGCCACCGAAGGAGCAGCGGGATCTGCGGCATCTGGTACGGCATCGAATCGCGCTGGGACGACTTCGAGGCAGACTTAAAATCCAGATAAAGACCGAATTAAGGCGGAAAAACATCAAGTATCGCGAGGGACAGAACTGCTTCACCGAGAAGGGGAAGGTGGGGCTGAGACGCTTGCATAATACCGTGATTGACTCGTATCTGACAATCTACGAGGTAGTGGAAGACGAGCTCAAGAAGATGGATCGGGCGATCGTAGAGGCAGGGACGCGATACGAGGCGGTGAAGTTATTGACCAGTATCAAGGGGATCGGCGTGTATTCTGCATTAGTGATCTATTCGGAGATTGGCGATGGATCGAGGTTTCCCACGGAGGACCAGGTCTTCTCCTATGCGGGCCTCGTCCCGCGGGTTCATCAAACCGGCAATGAGCAGTATTACGGGCGAATAACAAAGGAAGGCTCGAAATACCTGCGCTGGATCCTCGTTGAGGCGGCACGGATCCACGTGCAGTGGTGTCCGGAGAGTAAGATCGCGAAGCATTATGAGAAGATAAAACGGAAACGGGGCGAGAAGATCGCGATCATCGCTGCTGCGCGAAAGCTCCTCCAGGCGATCTACTACATGCTGAAGCATAATGAGCCGTTTCGCATCGAAGGATAGCGCTGCGGACTCTGGTAACAAACATGCGGCGGCGACCGCGAGATTTTGATTAGAGCGCAGAGCTATCCAAGGACGAAGTCAGCCATAGTGCGGCCAGAGACCGCGAATAGGTGTATGTCTTGTCCTGGAAGATCTGACGGGAGTGACGAAAAGGTTAACTACAGAGGAGGAATAAGAGAACAATAAGGCGGACTTAACATAGGTGTTTGTTATTTGTTATTTGGAATTTGGAATTTGTAATTTACAAGTGCCCGCTGCATGGTAGCCCATGCGTTCTATTCTTACTGTCGCTCAAATAAGGTAATACCCTTGGCCATCGCATTCTGCACAACAGGATTATCTAACTCCTCTTCGGTGTATGGGAAAAGTTCGATCGGGAAATCCACGGCGAACTTCTCGCTCCACTCTTCTATTCGCTTCAAAAACGGCGCACTGGAACGTTTCAATACAAGCAAAATATCCGCGTCACTGCCCGGTACAGCACGGTTCTCCGCAAGCGATCCAAATAAAATGATCTTTACGACATTCTGATCACGCTCTCCCACTTTCTGGGCGGTTCTACACAGCTCTGCTCGCAAGCGCTCCTGGTCAAGCCAGAAGATCTTGACAGAATTCCATGATTCTTCGACTATAAACGATTGCATGCTCCGCATCCTCCTGCGTGAAATATTCGTACGGACTTCCGGATTCAAAACCATTCGGATATCTGGTGGGGACGTAATATTTATCTAAACTCCTGGCACACTGAAACAGGTCGTCATGTACCGCCTCGCGCCGCGCAAGTGCTTTTAAAAGCTCTAAAATCGAATGACCCCAGGCAACCGCATGGAACTTCTGGAATATCGCTTTCAACGCTTTCTCCGCCGCTTGGTGCGCGATAAAACAGGACCATTCATATATTTCATCATGCAACAGCTCTTCCGCTACGTGTAAATCACGCTCTGCTTGATCCATCCAGTCTTTGCTTCTCTCTGGCATAGTTAGCGCTCAAGCTCCATATTAATCTTCAGAGCTTCTTCCTCAGGTCAGCTCAGAGAATGGTATAATAGTAAAGTAGATACTCGCCGTTAATAAACCCGTCCAAGCCATCCGTCGCGGTCAGCATGCAGTTTCGCTCTTTGCCTCCTCCGCGTTCGAGAAGAAGATCTTCGTTAATCTCCTCGTAACATAAGCCCTTAACTCCGCTCATTTAGGGAATACATCAACCCCCATCTTCGCTTCGAGCTCAGCGATTTTTTTCGGAATCTCCGAGATTACCTCCTGAGTACCGTCGGTGAAGAGATACACCTTTGAGAATTCCTCAAGCACGTCAGCAGGCGAGTACCTTCGGAGCAGCCCGGCCTTTTTGAGCACCTTCTCGAGCTTGCAGTAGCCGTAGAGGGCCAGAAAGGAGATGAAGAGATGTCCGAAGACGCTCTCATCATCCTGGAGATACATCCGGTCGGCGTGCAACACGTTTTTATAGCTATCAAACTGCGTCTCTACATGCCCGCGCTGCTTGTACATCATGAAAATATCTTCGCCCACCCGGTCTAAACTCGAGAGGATGAGCATTCTTCCCGCGTTTTTACGCCCCTTTTCGAACTCCTCGCGGGTAATTTTACGCTCGTCAAGTCGTTTGAACAGTGTCTTCTCCTCTTCCATCCGAAGGACCGCGTCTTCGAAGAGGTAGAGGAAATACGCCTCTTGACGCCGCTTTCCATACCTGATCAGCCGTTCGCGGTAGAAGAAGTGCTGGGTGAGGTGAATCCGTACCCCATAGAGTGCGCTGTTTCTCTTTGCAGGGCGGAGGAAGGCTATCTCGTGTTGAAGCAGAAATGCTGCCACATCCTCAGAGAAGAAGCCCCGGTCAAGGATGAGGATCTTTCCATCGATTTCAACTTCGCTGAGTGAGGCAGTGAGCGTGGTGATATCCTTCACTGAGCCTGGTAGCGCCCGAATCATGGTTGGTAGGCAGGTATCTACCGCGTAGAGGAGCGCAATCTGGATCTGAGGGAGATAGATGTGGCCTTTATTGTAGCCCAGCTCAGCGAAGTTGATACCCTCAGACCGCGTGAAAACGACACTCAGATCGTAGACGAACTGCCGTCCGTTCCTCGCAAGCTCTCTGAAGATGATGCTCTGCCCACTCCGATCGGCACCCACATCTCGTAACACCACGGCAAGCAGCTTCGGGCTGAGCCTCGGCGTGAGCTTATAGGGGTCGTAGAGCCGCTCCCACACGTTTTCTACCCGTTTCAAGGGCGTCATGCCCAGCATGCGGGTAATCGCGAGCGCGTAAATCTCCTGCCAGTACTCGTCAAAGCTTTCTCTAAGTAGGGGGAGGATATCCCCCATCGCGTGATGGAGCAACATGGCATTGCCGTGCTGTCGTATGCTCTTTGGCTTGAAACTGGGGGTTTCACGTTCTCGTTTGATAAATCCCCGCTCCTTATCGAGTTTACCGAGATAGACAGATCGTTTCCTTCTTTTCTTCGCTTCCTTATCCCAGACGGTAGTGGAACGGTAAACATAGTAGGAGTTCCCAAAGTGCTTTATTTCAATACCCCGTTCACCATCTTCTCGCTTCTTCCGAACCCACTCATGGACCCACGCTTCCATAGTATACCCTATTAGGGTATAATATAAAAAGCCTGCGGTCCCTTCTCATAAGCTGCCAGAAGGTGAATGCCACCGCGAGAATACCCACTTATTGCGGGTTATTCCCTAAAGATGGAAGAGTTAAGGTTAAGCGATTCACGGGATGCCTTCGCACCCTTAATCCGCGCCAGAGGGTCGTGCTTGAGCAACAAACGAATTTTGGCCTGTTTTGAACATTAAAATTTGGATATTTGATATTTGGAATTTAGTTCGTTGCGTTCAGCTCACTGTCACGCTCTTCGCCAGATTCCGCGGCTTGTCAGGATCGAGCCCGCGCAGCACCGCGAGCTCGTAGGCGAGCACCTGCATCGGAATAATCTGAATAATCGGGTTCAGCTCCTCCGCTTCCGGGACTTTGATCCAGAAATCGAAGATCGCTTCGCGTTCCGGAGCGACCCCAATGATATACCCCCCGCGGCTCTTTATCTCCTCCGCGTTCGACAGGATCTTCGCCTTGTTCTCCGCGGCAACGAAGACGATGCACGGGGTGCCTTCCTCGATCAGCGCTAGCGGCCCGTGCTTCAGCTCGCCACCGGCGAACGCCTCCGCATGGATGTACGAGACCTCCTTTATCTTCAATGCCGCTTCTAACGCCGTTGCATACTGTAGCTCACGACCGATAAGATAAATATGATCCTTATCGTAGAGTAGCTCGGCGAGCTGCTCCAGATAATCACGCATTGATCGCGAGGTCAGATTAAAAATATCGAGATACAGGCCACCGAGCTTCTTTAAACCCTCCTCGTACTTATCCGCCAGAGCATAAGCGAGCATGGCCATGAGCACGACCTGAGACGTGTACGTCTTCGTGGAGAGCACGCAGAGTTCAAGCCCGCTGTTCATCATCAGGAGTGCATCACTCTCTCGCGTGAGGATCGAACCCTCGCGGTTCACGATACCCACAACCGTGCTCCCTCGGCGCTTAGCCGCGTTCACTGCATCAAGAACATCCGCGGTCTCGCCCGATTGCGAGATGGCCAATACCAGCGTATTATCCGTTAAAAAGTCCTCATAATGCTCGAACTCCGAGGCCAGAACCGTATTCACGTGCACCTTCGCGATCTTCGAGAAGATATAGCTGCCCGCCAGACACGCGTGATAACTGGAGCCGCAGCCGATGAAGAACGTCCCAAACGCGTGCCGCATCGTATCACAGATACTTCTAACTCCTTCTTCCTCTTGCTGTATAGCTCTGAGCACCGTCTCATCCTGCTCACTGAGTTCTTTTAGCATGAAATGATCGAACCCACACTTCTTTGCATCCTCCGTACTGCACGTTATGCAGTCAACTGGGCGTGTTACCGCTCGGCCCTCAGCCATATTGTAAATTCGTACAGTCTGATTATCATCCGCGACAAAGACATCGCCACTTCGCAGATAAATGACTTTATCGGTCCACTCCAGAAACGCGAGCACATCTGAAGAGGGGAAGATACCATCTGCTGCGATACCGATACAGAGTGACCGTGAGCCTTTTCGCGCGCCCAGAAGCTTTCGCTCGCCTTTCCGTATCGCGAGGATGGTATAGCTCCCTTCGAGGAGTCGCAACGCGTTACGAAACGCATCCTCAAACTCGAAGCCACGCTTCATGAACTCCTCTATGAGGTGCGCAATCGTCTCGGAGTCCGTTTCAGACCTGAACGTATGCCCGTTCTCGATCAAACACGCTTTCAGTTCCCGGTAATTCTCTACTATCCCGTTATGAACGATCGCAATCTCATTTCCGCAGTCCGTATGCGGGTGCGCGTTCTCTATAGAGACTTTACCGTGCGTCGCCCATCGGGTATGCGCGATCCCTATCGTCCCCTCACCAGCTTCGAATGAGATCTCACTCAATTTCCCCACAGCTTTCTGGATACGCAACTCATCCGCGCAGAGCGCAATACCGGCGGAATCGTAGCCACGATATTCCAGCTGCTCCAGACCGCCCACAAGGTAAGGAAACGCTTGCTTGAGTCCGATGTACCCAATTATGCCGCACATTAGTCTTTTGTCTATAATATCACACCGATTTTTAAAAAACGTGCAATAACCGTTCTGACCCGAAACGAGACATCACTCACGACCTCTTTTCTTACCGTCCGTCGCCGACGGTATCCTCACCGTTACGCGCTTCGTGAGCACCGGCACCAGCCGTTTTATCCGTATTTCGCCCCCTGATTCCATCGTGTACTCGTTGATGGGCACCGCGGGGGATTTGCCATTCACTTCGTAGATATAAAAGCCTTCCTCACCGTCGATTGACGCAATAAATTCCTTTTCACCTACTTTCTTGATCCCGATTCCGTCAACCTCTTTGAGCGCATCAAGGATATTTATGCCTCCTCCCTGAGTGTGCAGTTCGTAATCCGCACTGAACGTGTCCATCGCGTCGTACAGCCGCTTCCTGTTCGCGGAGAGCACGTGCGTCCGTCCAAAGGCCTTGCGATGCACCAGATCAGCATCCTCTAAGAGTTTGACGTGCTTCGCCGCTACGGGTACCGAGATGCCCAGTTCATTCGCCAGGCCAGAGACATGATACTCGTCCTGCAACAAAAGCCGCAGCATCGCCATTCGCGTCGTGCTACTGAGCGCTTTGAAGATCATCGGTCCACCCCGTCCGCTCATGCTTCAAACTATGAGCAAACTAGGTTATAACTCTTTCTTTACTGTTATATCAAACAGCTCTTCCGCTAGCCGCTGGATGTACCGCTTACCCTTCTCACCATCTTCAAGCTGCGCCAGCCAGTCGCTCGGGATCGCCTGGGCACCGTAGTACGCGCCGCAGATCGCGCCCGTCATGGCCCCGATTGTATCCGTATCGCCGCCCAAACGTATCGCAAAGTCAACACTGTGCTCGAAGTCCTCAAATCGTAAAAAAGAGTAAATAGCCGTGGGCACCGAGTCGAACGCGGCCATGCCATTGCCCAGTTCGGCAATGACCTCCCCGCTGCTCGCTTCGGTTCGCAAAAGCCGCTCCATACGCCTGAGCTTCTGTTTAAACACATCCTGCTGTACAAACGCTTCGAGCTGAGGCTGCATCTCCTCACGCTCATTCCGTACCGCCAGCGCGATCGCGAACGCCTGCAGCGCTGCGCCTTCTTTACCCAGCTCGTGCGTATGTGTTATCTGGCTCGACCGGTAGGCAACTTCTCGCAGCTTCTTCGGATTGTCATGATACAAGAGCCCTATGGGCGCGATGCGCATCGCGGCACCGTTGCCATACGATCCCATCCCTCCGAACAGGTGCTGCGCCGCTTCATCCCATCGTTCACCCGCTCGCAGTCGTTCGAAGGCCGCTCGCGAGCCCGGGCCGTAGCCACGCTTCGGATTCATATTCTGAACGAGCGTTCGCGCCATATCCGCACCATCAAAACCCTTAATTATGAGCAATGACTCCGCGACCCCGATCATCTGCTCGGTATCATCACTGTAACGACCTTCTACCAGCGCTAACCGTCCCGCATCGCCGTAAACCCTGGTTATGCGCTCACTGCTCCAACCTTCCAGCGGCGCGCCTAACGCGTCACCAACGGCCGTGCCGAGCAGAGCACCGATGAATTTCGATCTTAGGTCCCGTTTCGACTCAGTCATCGTATCAATAAATAAATAGCACGTTTTATTACCCCTTACTGCTAAGCTAAAAATAAAATGACGAGCGCAAACACTAAATCCAATCCCGATGCAAATAAGGCGATATTAATGGTCTGCGATGGTCTTGGCGATCGTCCTTCTGTAAATGGCATGACACCGCTCCAGGCGGCAAATACACCGCATTTGGATGCACTCTGCGCATCAGGCATCTCCGGCATGCTGGATATCATCTCACCTGGTATCGTACCCGGTAGCGACACGGCGCATCTTGCACTCTTTGGCTACGATCCGTACAAAAACTATCCCGGCCGGGGTGTCTTTGAAGCGCTCGGCGCTGACATACCGCTTCATGCGGGCGATGTTGCCTTTCGCGCTAATTTCGCGACCGTGGACAAACACCTGCGTGTTCTTGACAGAAGAGCGGGCAGAAAGGGGAGCAAGGAGCTGGCTGCACTGCTCGACGGACTCGAAATCGAGGATGTCAAAATCACGCTGAAAAATACCACCCAGCATCGCTGCGCCGTTGTCATGAAGGGCGAGGGACTCTCGCGCTACGTCTCCGATGTGGATTCGCACGTGGCAGGGACTCTCGTACAGGACTGTAAGCCCTTGAAGAACGGAACGGCCGAGCGGAAGACCGCGCGTATCGTGAACACGTTCATCAAACTGAGTTATGAACTGCTTAACGAGCATCAGATAAATGCTGAAAGAAGGCAGAAGGGCGAACTGCCCGCAAATATCATACTGATGCGCGGTGCGGGCACTCCCGAGCCGATTACATCCTTAAAGGAACGATTCGGATTCAGCGCCGCCTGCGTCGCCGGCGCGTCACTCTACAAGGGTGTCGCGCAGTACGTCGGTATGAACGTCTTACAGGTCGAGGGTGCGACCGGTAAGGCGGATACGAACTTAAAGAACAAGGCGGAGGCGGCCTTACAGGCACTGGAAGAGCACGATTTCGTCTTCCTGCACGTGAAGGATACCGATAATCACGGCCACGACGGTGATTTCGAGGGCAAGAAAGCAATCATAGAGCGAGTGGACGCAGAGCTTGTGGCGCGTCTCAAGGATGCCGATGCATACCTTGCCGTTACCGGCGACCACAGCACGCCCGTCACCATTAAACGGCACTGCAGTGATCCTGTTCCCCTTCTCATACATGGCAATGGCGTGAGGACGGACAACGTCACGAAGTTCGATGAATTCTCAGTTGCGTCAGGCGGCTTGAACCGGCTAAAGGGTCTCGATGTGATGCCCATACTGGCCGACTTTATGGGCTATTACATGATGTATGGCACCTGATCAGTCTCCCTAAAGCGAAAAACTGGGCGCTGCAACTCTTCTACGCGCGGCGAATGAAGGGGCGCTTCACCTGAGTGCATCTTCAGCGGCCGCTAAAATCTCCGATAGCTCGTCCATACGCTTCGCAGCCTCATTCAGCCGAATGCTCACCGCTGCGAGCCCAAGCGCATCCGCTTCCCGCGCAGCCTTCCTGAAACTCGCTGCATGCTCACTATTGTGCACAACCCAATGCTTCAACTTTTTCTGTAAGCGAAGCACACCTATCTCCTTTTCCGACTCTTCCATGACCGTAACCCCTGACCAGTAACAATTCCCGCGCAGCTATTTCACGCGTGGCGATCCCCATTCAATTTCCCGCGGGACGCTGCTTACGTCCCCAAATCCCAGGAGCTGAGATACTTCCGCTGCTCGGCCGTCAGTTCTTCAACCTCAATGCCCAGCGCATCTAACTTCAATCGAGCTACCTGCTCATCGAGCTCCTTCGGCACGGTATAAACCTCGTTACGTAGTTGCCCCTGCTGCTCCACGATGTACCGAACGCATAACGCCTGGTTCGCGAAGCTCATATCCATGACCTCAGGCGGATGTCCGAACGCAGCGGCAAGATTTACGAGCCGACCCTCCGCGAGCAGATATAACCGTCTCCCGTCCTCCATGAGATACTCCATCACCTCGGCCTTCGCCTCGTTCCGGGCTACTGCAAGCGCTTCAAGGTCAGGTATATCTATCTCGACATTGAAATGCCCGGCATTCGCAATGAGTGCGCCGTCTTTCATCAGCTCGAAATGCTCACGCCGTATCGCTGAGATGTCGCCGGTCACCGTGATGAAGAGATCGCCGACCTTCGCCGCTTCTTTCATCGGCAGCACGTAATAGCCATCCATATGCGCCTCAAGCGCCTTCCGCGGATTGGCCTCCACCACAACAACCTTCGAGCCCAGCCCACGCGCTCGCATGGCGACGCCGCGGCCGCACCACCCATAGCCTACCACGACGACCGTCTTGCCGGCGAACAGGAAGTTCGTTGCGTTCATGATGCCGTGCAGGGTTGATTGCCCGGTACCATACCGGTTATCGAACATCATCTTCGTCTCCGCGTCATTAACCGCAATAACCGGGAATTTGAGCTTGCCCGCCGCGGAGAGTGCTCGTAATCGTATAACCCCTGTCGTTGTCTCTTCACACGCGCCTATAATGCCTGTAATAGCCCGCTCGTGTACCCGCGCGATCGTATCCGCGCCATCATCAAGGATGATCTCGGGCCCGTGTGCCAGCGCATCATCCAGACACGCGTAATACTCCTGCTCATTCTCGCCCCGGAAGGCATACACGTGGACACCATCAGCCGCGAGCGCGGCAGCGACATCATCCTGCGTGCTGAGCGGGTTCGAGCCCGTTAACGCGATCTGCGCACCACCGTCGCGGAGCGTCAATATCAGATTCGCCGTCTCCACTGTGACATGGAGGCAGGCGGTGATCTTCACACCCGCAAGGGGCTCTTCCGCCTTATAACGCGCTCGCAAAAGCTGCAGCACCGGCATCTGCCGTCGTGCCCATTCGATCCGATTCCGACCCTCTTTCGCAAGGGTTATGTCCTTAACCACAAAATCGCGCATTATACGCTCTTGCCACCGGTAACTGATGAAGCATGGATTTCTAATACTATAATAAAAACCCTTTTATCTTCGTAATGGCTATCCAAGAAGTGTAGCTGCGTGGGTAGGAAAGGGGAACCAGATCATGATCGTAAAAGAGATACTTGACGAAAGCGTCCTGACACTGGCGGAAGCTAAGGAAACCCTACAGACTCTGCGGGGTCGTGGCAGGGGCGCGGAGAAAGAAGAAGAGGGCGCGGAGGAGGAGATCCGGTACGAGCGGAGGAAAGCCTCTGAGCACACTTCGAAGTTCGCGAAACAGGGTGCAGAAAGCTCCCGAGCACTGGTTGATGAGCTGAACGAATTACCCAAGATGAAGGAGAGCATTGCGGTACGAATTGCTGATTTGGTGCCCAAGAGCCCGAACGAGGTGCGGGCGATCTACGCGAAGGAGCGCTTCACGCTCACCGAGGCGGACATCGAGAGTATCCTGGACGCCATCGCGAAGCACGACTGAATGAGTAAGTAATTGAGATTCTCAGTAATCGAGGAGCGCCTTTTGAGAGGAGGACTAAAGGATGAGAGGCTATCAACATGAGAAGCGGGGGAAGATGGACAAGAGTACCGCGGGACGGCAGAAGCGGAAAGAGATATACGCACGCATCCTCGATTTCCTCTCCTACGGCCATCTCGAAGATGCCCGGCCAGTCTATCAGAAAAAGCCGCTGGCACAGGCGGTGGGTGAAGATCAGTTCGTCTTGGTTGAACTCTCTCCGAAGAAGGATAAGACCTTTGAGCTCTACGAGCGAATATATATCGGCGAGGGCGAACGTGAGAAGATCGATCACGTCATCAAACGCTTGCGATACGAGGAGCTAACGCCGACAGCAAGGGTTGAGCTGCACTACGTCCTGGCGATCATCGTCAAGGAGAGCGAGGAGCGGTTCATCAAGGCATTCAACAATGCGAAGCCCATCACGACACGACTGCATACGCTCGATCTCTTCCCCGGTATCGGGAAGAAACTGATGTGGGCGATCGTGGAGGAGCGGAAGAAGGGCGAATTCGCCAGCTTCGAAGACCTCACCAAGCGCGTGAAAGGGCTCCACCACCCCGAGAAGATCATCGCTAAACGGATCGAGGATGAGATCATCGATGAGCAGATCAAGTATCGGCTCTTCACGCCCTGAAAATCTTCAGCCGGTGCTCTTAACTTGGGATTGCATAGATGCATGCGTTGCTGAAGATACACCATTTGGCGAGACAATGCCCCAAAATACGCTCTTTACCCTACGCAGCAGATCTGTAGATTGCGGACTCGCAGAGAAGAGATCGATAATCACGAGGTCTACCGTATTGCGTGGGGATGAGCAAGGCTCCGGTTGAGCAGTCGCAGAAGAGGCGCTTTCAGGTATTTGCGATCGGATCAAGAGCAGTATACACACGTTTTCCACGCTGATAAGCGGAATAAGGAACGGTGAGAACTCAGCATGGTCAACAAAAACGCCGTTAATGTCGTGCTTACACCGCTGCTGCTTGTTTCGGGCTCTACCTCGTACCTCATGTATCAGCATCAGCAGTTGCAGCTTAAGGCGCAGAGAGCTCTTTGAGCACCTGCTCGAAGTCGGGCAGTTGCACGAACGGGAACATCGTCGCGTTTGTAGCACACCTGTCAGGGTGCGATGCGCACGGTCACCGTCAAGGTGAAAGTAGGAACGGGAAACGTACTGGTGAACACGAACGTACATAACGGATAACGACATTCTCATCTCTTTCGAGATCAACAGCACTGTGTGATCGGCAGCCTGTCAGCGGGAGCGCGCTCGAAGGGACGCCGGTGTGGCTCGACGGTTTTCTTACCGGAACGATCGAAGAAGAACGCTCCATCGGCCAGGTGTTCGATAAAGCAGTCGCAGCAGAAACGCACACTATCACGCTCTTCCTCGTTCTATGCGGTCAGAAAGCGATCGTATAGTACGGGTAGCGATAGAAGAGCCGGAGATCTTCGGATTCTCCTGCTCACGCGTCTACTACACACCCATGGGTGACGCGATGGATGTGCAGGAGGTGGCGAGCATCAGAGATGCGGTCTCATACATGGTCCTGTACAAAATGTGCCCGCTCATGGTTACGGTCTTCGTACGCTAGATTTAGAAAAACATTCCGTAAACTTTATATAATCGTTCAGATTACCTTTACGTGGGTATGACCACGAAGGCCAAGCGACTGGGAACCGTACTTCACGTGATGAACGATCAGGTGATTGTGCGGACCGGGAAGCTCAATCTCAAGCGCGTGCTCAATGCGAACGTCGTGACCGCGGATAAGCGGCAGATTGGCAAGGTGTACGATGTCTTCGGGCCCGTTGGTCATCCCTACGTTAGTATAAAGGTCTTTGCTTCTGTGAAGCGCGAAGAGCTGCCGCAGAAGGCTCTATTCGTTCTCTGAGCTGAGTTCAGCGAAGCGAAGAGCGTGAGTGCGTGGAAAGGTGATGCTCGAGGAGGAAAAGGAGGAACGTGCAGGTGAGGCACGTAAACGATCGGAGCTCGATCGAGAACGATTACAGCGGCTCAGCGAACGCCAGCGCCGCAAGAAATTGAGTCGCACGATTGGTAAACAGCGGCTACGTGCGCAGGACGAGATCGAACGGCTCTCTGCGCTACTCGTTATTCCCGAACAGACCAGAGAGGAGAGTCTGGCGATCTACCGGGAAGCCTGGGAGCACGATTTGATCCACGGCCGTTCCATTGAGAAGATACTCGCTGCGTCCATTTACATGGCCTGCCGTAAGGAAAACGTGCCGAGAACGCTCGACGAGATCGAGAACGCTACGAACGTGGGTCGGAAGGATATAATAAAGACGAGCAAGTTACTGGCTAGCCGGCTCGAGATGCGACTTGTCCCTGCACATCCCCGCGATTACGTGAGGCGATTCTGTGCGAAGTTGAATTTGGCGCAGTCGGTTGAGCAACGCGCGCTCAGGATCATAAATGAAGCAGTTGAGAAGCATATCACCAGTGGCAGAGGGCCGACGGGCATCGCAGCATCAGCGATTTATATCGCAGCAATCCTCTGCGGCGATCGGAAGACGCAAAAGGACGTTGCTGAGGCTACCGGCGTTACTGAAGTGACCTTACGAGTACGCTATAAAGAGCTCGCACGTGAGCTCGGCCTGCAGGTGGAATAGCTGGCTGGAGCGTTCGTCCGAATCAAACGAATACAATGCAATAAATGCTGGTAACCTTCTCTTAATCTCATGGAGCGACGCAGGCGAACAGCGCGGGCTTTTGAGGTCATTCCCGCAGTGGACTTGAAGGGTGGCAGATGCGTCCAGCTGCGGCAGGGCAAACAGGACGAGGTGATCTTCTCAACCACGCAGGATCCTGTGGTGATCGCTCAGCACTGGGTGCAGCTCGGTGCGAAACGACTTCATATCATCGATCTCGATGCGGCACTACAGGAGAAGCAGACCAATTTCAAGCTGGTAGCGCGCATCGCTGAGACCATCGGAGCGCAGGGTCGCGCGAAGATCGAGGTGGGCGGGGGGATTCGGACGTACAGGGCCGCGGTGCGGCTTCTCGAGCTCGGAGCCGGTAGGGGCGTGGATCGCATCATCTTCGGGACGGCGGCGTTGCACTCGCCGGCACTTATACGGGATGTAGTAACAGCTTTTTCGGCCGAGCGCGTTATGGTCGCATTTGATGTGCGCGGCGGAACCGTGGCGATCGATGGCTGGCGAGAATTAACCGGGGTGAAGGCGACGGAAGCAGCACAGCAGGCAGAAGAGCTGGGCGCGGGCAGCTTGCTCTTCACGAACATTGACGTTGAAGGCCTGATGCGCGGGATCGAGCCGAAGATAGTGGGGGAGTTCGTTCGCTCAGTGCGCGTTCCCGTCGTCATCGCCGGCGGTGTCAGCAGTGCGGCAGACGTTGCACAAATAAAAGAAGCTGGGGCCCGTGGCGCCATACTGGGGAGCGCGTTATACACGGGCAACGTCGATTTCGTTGCGCTCATACAGCGATTCCAGGAATAAGCGTACCATTTGGACACCGTGAAACGACGAAAGAGAGCTCGATACACCCTATGCTAAGGAACTTAAAACTTTGGATTCACGCCGCCGACAGGACTCGAACCTGCGACAAACCGGTTAACAGCCGGGCACTCTACCAACTGAGTTACGGCGGCATACAGACCAAGGGCATGCTCTTGCACTACACTGGACTACCTTTCACTCTTGCGCTTTGATAATTAAAAAGGTTTCAGATCCTGATTTCTACCAATGATACGCGCAGCAGAGCAGTCAGAAAAGTTCATGCAGTCGCAGCTCAAAGCGTTTCAACTTCTCCTTACCGCGGTGCAACATGAAATTCGCCTTCATCACGATAAACCCCACATAAGCATCGTCCACCAGCACGTTATCGCGCGACGCCAGCGGCACGTCCATACGCTCCGTGCTGAGCATCTCCACCACCACCGTGCCGGTATTCACCGCTATACCCTTCATGCCGCTGTACTTGAAGCCCGTATCGAGCGCCAGCCGAAGAAGTACAGCAGCACACTCCACAGTCCTGCACGCCACATGCATAATCGGTGACTGTGCCAGGAGCCAGAGTTCGCCCTCGGCAAACGGAGCATCTCCCATCGCCGCAAGCACCTCCGCACGCTCCACCGCTCGATGCCACTTGCTAATGAACCGCGCCTCACGCTTCGCACCGATCTCCGGTAGAAGGATCAGCGCAATTCTGCCCGAGCAACTGCTCGTGGTATAGTAATCCGCATGTGTATTAGATCTTCTGAAGGATGCCCGTAACTTCTTCGTCTGCGCCTATCCGCTGCAATCGCGCGAGCGCCCGCTCCTTCGCCGCATCGAATCGCGTCATCACTATAGATGAGAAAAATTTCAAAAGCTTTTTATAACACCTGCCCCCCTTTAATGTCTAAACGAGGGTTGAGAAATGATTGAAGTATTTCTGGTAACAGGGATGCTGATCGCAACCACGATACTCATTTGCCTCTACCGCGCGGTATTCGGGCCAGGGGCGTTTAATCGGGTGGCTGCGGCGAGCGTAATCGGTACGAAGACGGTTGTGCTCGTGGTCATCGTGGGCTACATCTTTGAACGACCCGGTGCCTTCGTGGATATCGCACTCTTATATGCTATCTTAAACTTCCTCGGCACCTTGATATTTGCAAAATATTTGGAGCGAGGTGAAGTATGTTCAGCCTAGATCTGATCGTCAACGGTGTGACGGTGGCGCTATTCGTTATCGGTTTGTTCTTCATGTTCTCCGGCGCCATCGGCTTCCTGCGCTTCCCCGACTTTTATACGCGGCTCCATGCTACCGGGAAGTGCGATACGCTCGGCGAAATCCTCATTATTGTGGGGCTCATTATCTACGATGGGTTATCTCCGCTCAGTGCGAAATTGCTCTTTCTGAGCTTCTTCATGCTCCTCGCTAATCCCGCGGGGACTCATGCCATGATGAGAGCGGCTTATGTCACGGGCGTACGACCGTGGAAGCGGGGTGAGGCGCGACAATGACGAGGATGAGTGAGAAGAATTTCAGCGTTCTTGTCACGCTGGTGGTGCTCACCATATTCTGGCTCCTGCTGTCACCATTAACGGTCGATATCTACAAGTTCTTTATCGGGGAACTGCATCATGAACATATACCCCATGTCCTCTTCCTCCTGGGCTCGGCCATTATCTCTATCGCGATCGTTACGGTCATCTCGCACGATCTCATGATCAAGAAGGAGGAGCAGATGTGGCTGAAGTTCAAGCGGCTTCTTGCCTACCTCCCCTGGGAACTCTATCAGATCCTGCTGGCGAATCTGGATGTCGCATATCGTGCGATCCACCCCAAATCGTTCGAGAGCGGGCGATCCGGTGGGATGTTCGGCGTTGGGCCTATTGATCCGGAAATTATCCAGTTTGAGACCACGCTGCGGAGCGATTTATCGCTCGTCACTATGGCCAATTCCATCACCTTAACCCCCGGAACGATTACCATCCTGGTCGATCCACCGATCGGCAAGTTCTGGGTCCATGCGATTGCGAAAGCCCCCGCTGATGCGCTTTTGGTCGATCAGTCAATGCAAAAGAAGGTGGCTCACGTGTATTTGGAGGAGGGATAAGAATGATTGTACCACTTGACCTCTTGATGCTTTTTGTAATTGTGGTGATCGCGATTGCCACGATCTCGGCGAAGGATTTGTTCAGCGCAGTGATCCTCTTTGGTGCCTACAGTTTCTTGATGGCTGTGGTGTGGGCCGAGATGCATTCGATCGATGTGAGCTTCACCGAGGCGGCGGTCGGCGCGGGTGTCTCAACAGCATTCTTGATTGCCGCAGTATCGAGAACAGCGAGGTGGGAGAAAGGATGAAAGCAGAATCAATCATCGGTCTCTTGATGGTGATCCTGTTAACCGGGCTCTTCTTCTACATCGTCGAGGACGTTCCGCCGTATGGTGACCCAAGTTCTCCGGCACTCCAGCTCGTGAGATTGGATATCCGTGTCGATGCTGCGGGTGTTGAGGAGGAATTAAACAGTGGCATGATCCCTGCCGCGCTTGTAGAGGCGCTGGCAGCGCGGAACTTTGTCGCACCTTCTGAGATCGAGGAGGTGACTGCAGGCGAATGGGACGCTAAGATCGATAAGGGCGAATTCTATTACGAGGAAGATGAGAAGTATTACCGCTTCAAGAAGGAGGGAAACCAGATAGAAGTTTATCGCTATGCGCCGGTGGTTCGATATTTGGAGAAGGGGTTAGAAGAAACTGACGTTCCCAACATCGTGACTGCGGTCATTGTGGATTACCGGGCGTACGATACGCTTGGAGAGACCACGGTAATTTTCACCGCGGGTATCTCTGTTATATTGCTATTAAGGAGGCGGGGTAAGCTATGACGAAGGCTGACGGAACAGGGACTTACCAGCTGACCGCGGAGGAGCGTCGGGTAGCGGCGGGTCGGGACCTGATTATCGAGGTCATCGCATCGCTGATGATACCGCTCATTCAGTTGTTCGCCTTATATGTGATTATCCACGGCGCTCTGGGCGCGGGTGGCGGTTTCCAGGGCGGCGTGATACTCGCGTCATCATTCATCCTCTATGTTATTGCCTTTGGCATTACGGGTGCGCGGAAACGATTACCGGAGTCGTGGAACACCGGCCTGCAAAGCCTCGGGGTCTACATTTATGCGGGCGTTGGACTTGTCTGTATCCTCGTCAGTCTTGGTTTTGTGCAATATCTCAATTACTGGGCGCTTCCTTTGCCGGTCGCCTATGAGATGAGGCGGGCAATGGGTATGGACTTCGTGGAGATCGGCATTGGAATCACGGTGATGGCTACCATGACCTCGCTCTTCTTTGACCTCGCATGGAAGGAGAAAGAGGAGCGGAAAGAGGTTAAAGAAAGTAATGAAGGAGGAGAGAAGAAATGATGGAGTGGTTGACCCAGGAGATCCTTGCGAAATACAACTATTGGATCGCCGTTATTATTATCCTTATCGGTTTCTATGCTATGATCGCCAAGGATAATTTGATTAAGAAACTGATCGGCCTCAGCTTGTTCCAGACCGGCATATTCCTCTATTTTATTTCGCTCGGTGATGTGGGGGTCGGCTGGGGGCTGCGATCAGGGACGACCTATATTATCGAGGCTATCCCCGAAGGTTATATCTACATCAACCCCTTACCGACGGCTCTTATCCTCACGGCAATTGTGGTCTCAGTCTCGACGCTTGCGGTATCCTTGGGGCTTGTTATACGGATTTACGAAGAATACGAAACGATCGAAGAATCGGAGATCATCGAGAAGGAGAGGGTGCTGTAACGTGTGACTCTGGTGTCACGCTAGGGGAATAAGTGATACCTTTAAATAGACGCGAGAGGTAGAGAAGAGGCAGGAGAAACCGGGAGCACATGATTGGCATTGAGCATTTACCTGTTCTTTTAATTGTCTTGTCTCTTCTCGCCGCATTTACCATCTTTGTGGCCGGGTGGTTCGATAAGAAGTTCAGCTGGGCTATTTCCTTCATCACTATTCTCGTCCAGCTTGTTATGTCGATCTTCATCTTGAACCATGTCCTTTTCACGGGAAAAATCGATTACTGGCTGAGTGGCTGGCGGCCTCCCTGGGGGATTCAGGTCGTGGTGGACACATTGAATGCCTACGTCCTGGTCGTTCTGCTCTTCCTCGCGCTTCTCTCCGTGATGTACTCGAAGCGGAACATTCAACACGAGCTGCCAGAAAAGGTGATAACCTATTATGCAGTCTATCAACTCCTCGTTACCGGGCTTTGCGGAGTGACTATCACCGGTGATATCTTCAACATGTATGTCTTTGTCGAGATCTTCTCGCTGGCCGCGTATGCGCTTATCGCCTCGCGGGGCGGAATAGCGCTCAAGGCGAGCTTCGTTTACCTCGTGATGGGCTCGATCGGCGCATGTCTCTTCGTGCTGGGTATTGGGTTCCTCTATTCGGTTACCGGCTCGTTAAACATGGCTGATCTCGCCGCCATCTTGCCGCCATTATACGGGAATAAAATGGTGCAGGCTGCGTTCGCACTCTTCGTGGTCGGTCTGAGCATCAAGATGGCGCTCTTCCCGCTTCATACCTGGTTACCCGACGCGCATTCATTCGCACCTGCGGAGATCAGCGCAATGCTCTCGGGGATCATCATTGAGGTCTCAACCTATGCGCTCATTCGACTCTCCTTCTCCGTCTTTACCGTTAACTTCCTCAAGTTGCTCCCGATCTATGACCTTCTCGCGTGGATCGCCGCTATCGCGATCATATATGGTTCGGTCATGGCGATCGCGCAGCTCAATCTGAAGCGCATGCTCGCTTATTCCTCGGTATCGCAGATGGGCTACATCATGCTTGCGGTTGGTCTTTCACTCTCCACCAAACATCTCCTCTGGGGTGGCCTGACCCCCGCATTGATGCACATCCTGAACCACGCGTTGATGAAGGGCTGCTTGTTTATGGTTGCGGGCGCGTTCATTTACAAAGCTGATTTGTGGAACATTACTGATCTCCGTGGCCTGGGCAGGAAGATGCCGTGGACCTGTGGTGCCTTTACCATGGCCGCAATCTCCATGATCGGTGTGCCCCCGAGTGTCGGCTTCGTCTCGAAGATCTATCTCATCTTTGCCGTTGTTGAAGCCGGTAACTTCCTATTCATGGCGGTCATCTTGCTCAGCACACTGCTCAACCTCGTTTACTTCTGGCGGGTGATTGAGACCCTTTATATGAAAGTGGGCGAAGCTGGTCCCCATCATGAGTACGAAAAGCCGGTAAAGACGGACGAAATTCCGCTCCTCATGCTCATCCCGATACTCATCCTCGGCTCACTCTGTATTGTTATGGGTATCATCTGGCTGACTGAGATTCCGATCATCGGTGCAGTCCCGATAATGGATAGTGTGAATAAGTTATTTGAGATAGGGAGGTATACCGTGGTACCATGATAGAATCAGTTACAACGATACGACCGATCCTGGCACTCTGTTGTCCGCTAGCGGGAGCATTGTTGATCCTGCTCTTTAGGAATCGTCCAAACATCAGAGAGGGTTGGACCATGGCGGCGGCGGTGGCGCAGTTCCTGATTGTAGTCACTATGGTGCTCGATGTGCGGAACTTGAACGGAGGGGTACTCGAATATTATCTCTTTACGATTCTGCCCAATGTGGACTTCGGGTTCAAGATCGATGCCTTTGGGCTGCTCTTCGCTTTGACCTCGGCCTCGTTATGGATTCTGGTCTCGTCCTATTCAGTCGGATATATGCGCTCGTTACACGAGCATGCGCAGACGCGGTACTATTTCTGCTTCGCGCTCGCCATTCTGGGTGCCGAGGGCGTGGCCATGTCGGCGAATCTGTTCACCATGTTCATCTTCTACGAGATCCTGACGGTATCGACCTATCCGCTGGTGGCGCACGATCAGACGGAGGAGGCGATCTTCGGCGGGCGCAAATATCTGGCCTATCTGCTTACCGCGGGCGTCTTCTTCCTGGCCGCTGTGCTGCTGACCTACTCATTCGTCGGCACCACGGACTTCACGAACGGGGGTATTCTCAGTACTGACGCGGCCTCACCGATTGCATTGACCGTGCTCTTCTTCTTCTTCATGCTTGGCTTCATGAAGGCGGCGTGGATGCCATTCCACTCCTGGCTGCCGACCGCAATGGTGGCTCCGACACCGGTGAGTGCGCTGCTGCACGCGGTGGCAGTCGTTAAAGCCGGCGTGTTCTGTATCGTTCGCGCTGTCTGTTACATCTACGG
>JAFGKP010000057.1 GCA_016928455.1 Methanomicrobia archaeon | reverse complement strand
GCATGCGGAGGTAGCGCATGATGTCCAGAATGGTAATGAGCCCACGTGGCACGTGATCCTTCACGATCGGCACGCCCCGAATGTCATGCTGCTGCAATAGTTTCGCGACATCCGCGAGACTCGCATCGATCTCGGCCGTGATCACCGGCGCATTCATGATAACCGTTACAGGCTGCTCCATCCGGGTGATCTTCTCGCCTTTGAACTCGCCCGCGGTCATGCGCCTCTTGGGCTTGTAAACTTTCTTCAAGATATCCATACTGGTAACGATGCCCACTAGATTCTGCAGCTCATCCACCACGAGCACACGACCGATATTGTTCTTGGTCATGATGCTGCGTGCTTTCCCGATGCTGTCGGTCTTCTGCACGCACATCGGATCACGATCCATTATTCGACGCACCTCAGCTTCTTTCAAGAGACGAGAATCCGCGCCTCGCGCCATGATGTCGTATTCCGTAACGATGCCCGCAAGTGCACCCCCGTTATCGATTACGGGTGCCGCGCGCTGACCGCTGTCGATAAGCTCTACAATGGCATCAATGATCGGCGTCTTATGATGGATGGCGTGGGGCCTGAACATGAACTCATCGACATGCGAGTCAGAATGGGATGCGAGCAGCAGATCCTGGATGGTCACCAGATTGAGCGCATCGCCACCCTGCACCACCAGGTTGTGAAACCTGTTCTTCTCCATTATCCCGATCGCAGTGCCGACCGTTGTATCAGGCGTGATCGTCACGACCTCTTTTGTGCTTATCTCAATTACCGGTTCGTCAAACATTTCTCTTTTCCTCTCTCTTTTCAGCTCGTGCAGATTGAATGAAAGCTACTTACCGTGGAATAACTTAAACTTACTGATTTATAAATCACCCCAACACCCGGTTCAACGGCCTAAACGTCCGTGCAGGCGCTTCTGAGCAGGAGCACGCAGAATCGCGCTACAGAACTCGCCCAGGTCACGAAGCGAGCATGAGTTTGGAGATCTCTTCAGCGGTGAGGTTATTCTCCTTTCCGACCGCGATCGAGCAGAGATTTTGGATTTCAAGCTCTTTGAGGTACAGGAACCCGATGATCGTGCCGATGTTAATGGGGTAGCCCTTCAAGGTCTTCCGTACAACCGTGGCGAAATGGCGCCACAACGCGTCCTCAAAGGGGATGAGCGTCTTCTCCGTGTCGTAGAGCGGCAATACACGGATCAATACGTCTGTATAGGGCGACGTGGGCATCGCACGGATAGCAGCAGCGACGTTTTCCGCCATTACCGGTTCATTCAGCGCGTCTGCACCGAAATCCACACGGTACGCGTAAGGCAGCACGTAGCTCCTGATCTTGCTAGGCGGTATCCCCTCAGCCTTGCAGCGGAGCAAAGTCATGATATTCGTCAGATCCAGCTCGGTACCCACGATCTTCCGCACGATCTCACGGTCGTCACCGCCTAACTCCTCAGTTTGCTCCCAGATAGCACCGCAGATCTCCTCATCAAGCGCGCGCTCGAGTACAAGGAGCCGTCCCGTCGTTTCATACTCCGGGTACGCGTTCGCCAACACTTCGCGATATGGACTCTCCATGTGGCTTATCAGATCGGCGAGCGAGTCCACCTCCTTCAATTTGCTCATGCGGCGTTTGAAGACGTCCTCAACGGGGAATATGAGCGTCTCGACCCCGGCGTACGTCCGTGTATCGGTCGCCTTTGTGCGTAAGAGCGCCTTGAGATTCTTCACTTCCAGGCGTCTGAGGATTTCGTAAAAAATGCCCCGGATGGGGCCTTTCGTTGATCTGAGCACCATTACGTACTGGCTGACGAGTTCAGCCTTTAACGCCGCTTCGATCCGTCGTGCGTCGAGCGTGGTCACCCCTGCTCGTGTTAACTGCTCTTTGTACGCGGTATCCATCAGTAACGGCAGGAAATCGCTCGGTCGAGCTTCAATCAGCTCACGTATCTTCCCTTCCGCTATGATGTCCCCCACTCGTGCCCTTATTCGCGCGTATACATTCGCGTAGTTCGATACACCCATTGCCTGCCTCGTTCTCCTACTGAATGACAGGTCGCGGAGATGGGGCTGCGGAGATTTGAACTCCGGTTACCAGCTCCCCGAGCTGGAAGGATAACCTGGCTACCCTACAGCCCCATACCAGCCCAACTACGATACCTGCCGCGACCTTACTTACATTCTCTTTATTCGTCTAGCTATTAAAATGCGTACTTTTTTGTGTTAGGTGCGCTTTGGTCTATGTACTGCCCGTTCTGGCAGTGACGCGGTGAGCAATGGACGAAGAGGGGTATGCCGGGGACCTGAACGGATTACGGCCCGTGAAGGGCGTTCAAATTGGTGACCACATGAGCATTGACGAGCTTGTAAGCGGGCTGCGATCCTCAGCATTCGGTGCAGGGCGACTGGCGAAGGCCGTGGATATTTTTACCGCGATGCAGACCGAGGAGACGACGAAGTTCATGGGCGTTGCCGGTGCACTGGTCCCTGCGGGCATGCGTACACTACTCGCAGAACTGATACGTGATCGGTACGTGGACGTCGTCGTAACGACCGGTGCCAATCTTGTGCACGATATCCTTGAGGCGCTGGGCGAGCACCACTATCTCATCGAGAGCACAAATACGGACGCTCACGGCGATAGAGACGACGTCTGGCTCAGGAAGCGTGGCATTGACCGGATTTATGATGTGTTCGTGCACGATGAGGCGTTTGCGCGGCTCGAAGAGTTTTTACACGGCGTCTTCGAGCACATGAGCGGTCGCCGGTACAGTATTCGCGAATTCCTCACGGCAATCGGTGAGAACCTGTCGGATCCCGGTTCGATCCTGCGGTCTGCGGTGGAGCGTGATGTGCCCGTGTTCTGCCCGGCTATTGCTGATTCTATGATCGGGCTACACGCCTGGCTCTACAAGCAAATGGGCTCGCTCGAGGTTGATGCCTTTGACGATATGAAGGAGTTGATCGAGCTCTTC
Organism: Methanomicrobia archaeon; assembly: GCA_016928455.1. GTDB lineage: Archaea > Halobacteriota > Syntropharchaeia > Alkanophagales > Methanospirareceae > JACGMN01. The sequence goes on along the minus strand of JAFGKP010000057.1, from coordinate 1,270 downwards.
TCCGTCGCACCACGCGCGGGCGCGCTCATCCTTGGCGGTGGTGTGCCCAAGAATTTTATCTTCCAGGCGGCGCTGATCGCACCGCGACCGGCGGGCAAGGAAGGGCTCGATTATGCTCTTCAAATTACCACCAGCACGCCTGAAGATGGGAGCCTGAGCGGTGCGACCCTGGAGGAGGCGAAATCGTGGGGGAAGATCAGCGAGCACGCGAAGACCGTGACCCTTTACGGCGATGCTACTATAGCACTGCCGCTCATCGTCGCTGCGGTCCGGGAACGGCTGAACAAAGCGACCAGGTGAGTGTCTCAGACCTCCGCTACGCTACGGAGCCACCGCTCTGTTCTTCCGGTGAACTGAACGTACCAGAAGCACACGGGTTAGCGCAAATCTTTTATGCTTATCTGTATATCCCTTTTATGAGGCGGGCTTATTTATGGATCGCGCTGGAATGGTAGTAATCAGCTTCTCTGTACTCGGGATCGGCATGCTCTATGGCGTATCATTACTCATGGTGCCGCCACTGGTGCCACTTGACGAGATTCCACGCTACGAAGGCTTGAACGTCCGCACGCGTGGTCTCGTTACAGACGTGAGCGAAACGGAAACTGGCTGCGTACTCGTGAGACTGGCGGCAAATAAGACGTCCCTGCTCTTGTTCGTTACCCCCTCCGATCAGCCGGGGATCGTCAGAGAACTGAGTTACGGCGACGAGGTGGTGGCTGAAGGCCGTGTTCAGGTTTACCGGGGCGAATATGAGCTCGTTACCGCTGAAGGCGCAATCACACCAGCGAACCCGAGTGCGAACCGAATAGTGTTCATGCCACAGCTCGCCAGCGATCCGAAGCAGTTCGAAGGTGAGCGTATACGTGTCGCTGGCACGATCGATGAACGTTACACGTCCGTTCTTTATCTTGCGGACACAACGGGTACGTATCGACTGCGTGTGAAGCCAGGGCGCGGAGCAATCATCATCTCCGAGCTTCAGAAGGGTGAGAAGATCGTCGCGGAGGGCGTGCTTTCATACGATCCCACGGAATTACGGTATGAATTGATTCTGATCGCGGTTGAGCAGCTCTCGTGATCGTCGCGTTTACCACCCACCTATCCACTCACCGCTCAACCAGTACCCACTTATCGTTCGCTTCCCAGACGCGAACGGAGTGCAGCGAGACGCCCAACTTCGATCCGAGCAAGCGCTGCTCCAGTTCGGACTGCAAGAAGAGCGCGATGTTCTCACTCGTCGGATACCCCAGCACCTCGTTGAGATACG
>JAFGKP010000056.1 GCA_016928455.1 Methanomicrobia archaeon | reverse complement strand
TTGTAATGGCCGCGGAGCGGCATGATGCTCGCCTTGGTATGCAGGTGTGCCGCGCGCGTGAATTGGATTGCGTTCACAATATTGTTGTGTCGCGCGCCGGTGTGCGTCACGCCCATACCGAAGAAGGTCATCACGAATTTTGCACCCTTAACCATCTCGGCAATTTCCAGCAGTTGCGCCTTGGGGACACCACCAACCTCATCGGGCACGATGTCTGCATGGCCTCGCAGGATCGCACGAAGCGCAGAGAAGACGGGATAATCGTAGCCCTGCTTGATCTGGACGAAGACGTCCGCCATCTTCGCCGTCATCGTCTTCCGCGGATCCACGATCACCAGTTTCTTGTCCTTCTTGCCCTCTTGAGTCCAGAAGCCCTTTGAGACGTACGAGTAGCGCTTCATATGGTTCGCATGCGCGTAGGCGGGGTTCGCCCCCCAGTAGATAATGACATCCGCCCGGTTCTTCACCTCGCCGAGTGTGCACGAGGGCAGCCCCACATCCTGGATCGCCAGCACCGAAGGCCCGTGACAGACCGAGGCCGTGTTATCGATCACCGCACCGAGCTCCTCGGCTAGCAGCACACCCACCTTATCCGCTTCGCAGACTGTAGAACTCCAGCCGTACATAAGCGGGCGACGCGACTTGTACAGTATCTCCGCCGATTTCTTAATTGCTTCATCGTACGAGATCTCTTTCAGCTGACCGTTCTCCCTGATCATCGGGTGGGGGATCCGGTGGTGCCCGAGCAACTTGGCCTTGCCCACCGAGCACGCGCCACGTTTCACCTTAACAACTTCGTTATTCTCCACTTCCAGCACGATATCATCGCATACACACCCACAGAGTGAGCATACAACATCGGTTATTTCCGCCATTTTTTTTACCACTCCTCCTTTAGGCCATATACGTCCGCATCAGTTCCGCTACCGACAATATCGGTTCTGTCGTCTTCTCCACCGTTGCGTCGATCCCCTTGAACGATGGCATGCCGTTTCCATTCGTATCACCATCAACCACCGCGTTACACCAGGGTCCCATGGGAATGAAGGCCATACCCGCGAGAACCCCGTCGTCCTGGTCCACTCTGACCACCACCTGTCCATAGGCAGACGTGACTTTCACCCGGTCATCTTTGGCAACCCCGAGTTTCTCCATGTCCGCACCGTTCAGATCGCAGCGAGCAACTTCTCCAAAGTACTCGTCCGAAAGTTTGCTGTCCAGGTTCTGGCCCTGCACGGCCGTTCTCCCACTAATCAGGTTAACACTAATTCCCTCCATTTTTCCTCCTGCTTTGAATTTTATACTCTGCTACTTAAATTTTTTGTGGTTTTTAACGCGAACCGTGCTACGCTATAGTACAACACGATGGTGAAACAGGTCTACGGCATCCTCGGCGACCCCGTCGCGCACAGTCTCTCTCCGGTGATGCAGAACGCGGCCTTTACGCGGCTCGGTATGGATGCTCTTTACCTTGCTTTCCGCGTGCCCCGCGAGGAGCTCGAGGGTGCGATACGTGGTGCGAAGAGCCTCGGCATCGCGGGGCTTAACGTCACGATACCGTTGAAGGAAGATGCGCTTCTGTTCGTAGAACCTGATAAGCTCGCACGCCAAATCGGCGCGATCAACACTGTTGATTTCAGCACCGGGACGCCGATGGGCTACAACACCGATGGACTTGGCGCGATACAAGCCTTACAAGAGCGGGTGGGTGATTTAACCGGCAAAAGAGTGCTTATACTCGGTGCAGGCGGTGCAGCGAGGGCGATTACATTTTACCTTGACCGTGAAGGTGCGTTCGTAACGCTCGCAAACCGTACGGTAGCGCGCGCTGCTCAGGTAGCGGCCCGGCTCACGAACGTGCACGCCATTGGTCTGGGCGCCGAGCTCAAAGCGCATCTTACAACTACAGACGTCCTGATCAACACCACGTCGATCGGTATGCACCCGCGTGCGGAAGAAACCCTGGTAACGGCGGATATGCTCAGGCCCGAGCTCGTGGTTTTCGATATCGTTTACAATCCGATCGAGACGAAGTTACTCGCGGAGGCTCGACGCGCCGGCGTCCATACGTGCATCAACGGTGTGAAGATGCTCGTCTATCAGGGTGCGGCGGCATTCAGGATATGGACAAAACGCGAGCCCCCGCTCGATGTGATGGAGCAGGCAGTGCTCGACGCGCTCCAGCGTGGGCCCTGAACTTCGCGCGAGCGCTCCAGCGATCTGTGAATCGGCGGGTGATCATCATACTCGTTTTCTGACACGTCTGTGAGAAAGCGCCAGGAATAGCGCGATTGCCGCGATCCACGGGCTATCGTGCACGTACAGTGCTCGCTCTTCTTCTACTTGCTCTTCCGGGACACGTACATCTTCAACCACAGCTTCGGCTGATTCCGGTGTGGGTTGCAGTTCAGATGCCGGTGTTAGCAGCTCCTCAGTGCTGCTCACGTTCTCAGGACGTCCCCCGAGCTGAATTTCGATCTCATCAGATGCCCTCCCGCCGATATCGACGCGCACCGTATAGGTGGCGGACGGGAGCCCGCGGCAGTCAATACACGCCTGCACGGCGCCGTTTGCCACCCGTGTCGCAGTCTCGATGATGAGTTCAGAGCCCGAGGAGAGCGATATGAATGCTCGTTCACCGTCTCTGACGTTCGTTTCCGCCGTAATCGTGAGCGTTTCATCGTGTTCGCTCTCTGCTGGCGCGGTCAACGAGACCCAGGGACTGGAGACCGTGAGCGCGGCAACGGCATAAAGGTCGTCACTGCCCGCTGCGCTCAGGGCATGCTCGATTATGGCGAGCCGTTGCGGTGCGGTCTTATCGGGTCCGCATACTATCCATGTGCCGTTCTCTATAGCTTCTGTAGTCCCCTCTTTACCACGGTGCAGTCCGAGCAGTTTGTAACGCCCGCTCTTGAGATCATGAAGCTGTTCCTCCCACGTCCCCCCACTAACCGGAGTTGCTCGTACGCGGCCACCCGGCGGGAACATGACCGCGCCCTCAGCAGTGAGCAAGACGAGATATACGTGATCAGTGCCGGTCGCGGTGCCGTAAACGAAGAGAGCGTCACCTTCCGCAATGGCTTCTGGTGCGTGCATACTGAATGCAGGGTTGTGCAGGAAGATGCTTACTGCAGCGTCCACGCCGTGCTCTTCACGCCACGTCGCGGGCACATCGTCACCGATTTCAAACGAAGTCAACTGATCGAGAATGAACACCTCGATCTCCTGACAGCCGATGGGCGCTCCTCGGGTGTCCCACTCCCATGCAAACAACTCATCACTGATGTGTGCTTCGCCATTATAGCGCCCATCAATCACGAAGACGGCATAGGTGCCAGAGGTCGCATCGCCCACAACCGGAACGAGATCGCCGACCATAGCCTGCTCGGGCACGTGCACACCCACTGCCGCGCGCGTTATCGTTACGTAGGTCGTGGCTTGCAGCTCCTTAACCTCAACCGCGATGCGATGTGTTCCGTAGTCCAAATCATCGGTCGCAATCTTGAGCTTCTTCTTTCCTTCGTTGTCCAGCGTTACGTTACAGATCGCACTCACGTCAGGCGCACGGCCGACGGTCACCGTTGCCACGTCACTATAGAACGAGCTTGTCACTATTATGACAATCTCGTGACCCATTACCACGTCCTCAGCGCATGCTACCGTCAGGTACCGCTCCTCCACCGCTATCTCTTCTGTGCTCGCGGCTTCCGTTGCGCAGTCCTCGAAAGAGATAAGATACTTGCCCGCGTCCATCGTCAGTGTTGTGGTGTCGAACTCGAGCGCCTGCTCCTCAGTCACCTGGATGCCCCTGACCGGGACGTTGCTGAACCCGGCAAAGCCCGTTGTATCATACGTGACGAGAATTTCGTAGACGTCCGTTCCGTTAGCAGTTGTTAGTGCATAGCCGTCGCAATCCATTACCGTGAGCTTCAGCACGCCCGCCTCCTTCTCATTTCCCTGGAGGCGGAGCCGGAAACTCGTGCCCTCCTGTATCCGTCTCTCAACCAGTTCCACGGTGAACGAGTGCGCGATCATTTCAAACCAGCCACCTTCGCCATTGGCGTCCTCGACGTTAAAATAACCTTCTTGCGACTTCCCCTCAGAGTCCCATACCGCACCGGAATCGAGCGTCTCCTTCCTGAAGGGCACACCCGAATATTTCTCGCCCGACTTGGTGTACGGCCCGCTAACGACCACGGGGCGGGAACCGTTCATAAACTGCTGGAATGCGACCTTCTCACCGCTGTACACTGTCAAGATGTCAGTAGCAGATTCCTGCTTTGGCTCTTCACCGAACCAACCCTCGTAGATAATGGTGCCACCGGTGGCCGTAAAGGTCCGATTGATGAGCGAGGCCATTGCCGTGGACGAGCAGGCGATAAGTATGACCGCGACAAGGACGGCAAAGCAGAAGGTCGTCGAGCTGTTTCTTTTCCGTTTCATTCGTTTCTCACTGGAATGTATATGCAGCTTTAATATATATACATCATGCTTACTATACAATCAATTTGCATATTTAAGTAGCCCCGGCCTGAGCTGACATAAAGAACAAAACAAACCAACGGCACAGAACCGGTGAAGCAAGGCTTGCAGCAGTGTATTCGAAACACAGGCAAGACGACCGGTTGTGTTCTCTATCTGACGTTAGCTAACCGCTCTCTGCTGCGAGGCAGATCGAAGCGAGTAACGCGTCCAGTTGAATCCGTTCGTTTGCGCCCTCCGTAATCCGGAAGTCCGCTTCGCCGATGCGATCCATCAATTCCACCTTCTTCCGCGCGGGGATCTCCATGGCGATCACGAGCCGGTGCATCTGTGCCAGTATCTCGTCCCCTGAAATCCCTTTATCCAGCAGCGCCTCGAGCGCCTCGAGCGCCTCAAAGAATTGCCCGGCAAGTGCCTGCGTGATCAACGCCCGTATCTGCTCAGGCCGCGCCATCGCGGTGATCTCGTAGATCATCTCCGGCCTGAGCTCGTTACTGAGCACGGCCGCGCTTTGCACGGCGTTCACCGCGCGGCGCATATCACCCATTGCGACGTAATTAATGGCGCGAATAACCTCTTCAGATGTCGTCAAGCCTTCCTGATCCGCGATGTACCGTATGCGTGCGGCGATAGCATCGTATGAGAGCGCTTTGAACCGGTAGACTGAGCATCGCGATTGTATAGGCTCGATGATCTTCGAGGAGTAGTTACAACTGAGGATGAACCGGCACGTGCCGGAATAGCGCTCCATGGTGCGCCGTAATGCGGACTGCGCGGCATCTGTGAGCGCGTCAGCCTCGTCGAGGAAGATGATCTTGAA
>JAFGKP010000055.1 GCA_016928455.1 Methanomicrobia archaeon | reverse complement strand
CTCGAATTTCTCGAAATCGTCCACCTTCTCGCCGGTACCGATAAAAGCCACCCCGGAGTTCGTTTCGGAGACCGCGGAGAGCGCGCCACCGCCCTTCGCCGTGCCGTCCATCTTCGTTATGATGATGCCCGTAATCCCCACCGCGGCATCGAACGCGCGTGCCTGCACTGTCGCCTGCTGGCCAATGGCGGCATCCAGAACGAGGAAGCGATGTTCCGGCTTGATCAGCGCTCCGATCTCCTTTATCTCCTCGATCATAGCCGCTTCCAGCGCGTGCCGACCGGCGGTATCGATGATCTTGACATCGTACTTCTCGAACGCTTTGATGCCTGCCGTAACGATATCCGTCACACGCTTCCCGGGTGGCAGATTGGCGCCATCATAAAAGGGCACGCCGATCGAGTCGCACAATTGCCGAAGCTGGTCGGACGCTGCGGGGCGGTAAACGTCGGCACAGATGACCGCGGGCTTCAAGCCCTTCTTCTGAAAATACCGTGCCAGTTTCGCGCACGACGAGGTCTTTCCTGTGCCGTGCAACCCGACCATCATAATCTTCTGGGAGCCCAGCGGCACGTCAACACCCGAACCCAGAATGGTGATCAATTCCTCATAAACCACCTTGATCACGTGCTCACGTGGATTGAGGGTCGGCTTCTCACTCAAGCTCCGCTCTCGGATGCGATCCGAGAGCTCTTTCACCAGCGCGATCTTCACATCCGCCTGAATCAAAGCCCGCTGGATGTCCCGTACGAGCTCATCAACCGTCTGCTTGTCGATACGCTTGGCCTTTGCGATCTTCTGGATTGTCTCCTTCAGCGAGCTGCTCAACCGTCCAAGCATCGTCCACTCCCGTCTTTTACGTTACGTGTAACTTCTACGTACTTACTTACCTACTTACAACACATTAAAGCAAATCAAGCAATCCTGCGGTACGTACAGGACGTGATCGTTATCAGGTCGCCTCTCCCGGAACTTCAATGCCCAGATTGATCGTTATCTCCGCGATATCTTCGCAATACTTCGCGATCTTGCCCAGGCTCTCGATGATCGCAAATGCGTGAATCTTATCGGTCACACTCACCTCTTCCGCCAGAATACGCTCATTTATCCCATTCACCTGGTCGATCAGCTGATTCGCGTCACGGATCGCCTCATTCGCCAGCTTCACGTCACGTTTCCGTAACGATTCCAGGGTTTTCAGGAAGAGCAGTTTCGTGCTCGTTCCGATCTCCCTGATGTGCTCGGCGCCTACGGGTGCACTCATCAGCAGCGAATGCCTCGCAATCCGCTCAACATGATCACCCATCCGCTCCATATTCTTCACCACGATCCGGTAGCCGAGGCTGTCCCGTTGTCCGCTCATCTCGATCTTCTTCGCGAGCTCCGGATCACTGACCGTAGCTTTGAGCTGACGCACCATGAGCAAGTAGAATCGGTCTATCTCATCATCGCGCTCGATAACATCCCGTGCCCGGTTCTTATCGCCCAGCTCGAGCGCCGAGATCGCATCCTCGAGCATGGCGATGATGATCTTGGACATGCTCTGGATGGCATCCTGGAGCGTGAAATCCTCATATTTCAAGAAACTCTTGAGCACGAGCTCTTTCGAGGATTCACCCACGACCTCCATGCCAATCAATCGCTTCCGAACCTCTTCCTTGATCCGTTTGCGCACCTCAGCCTCGAAGCCGCCCGGTGAGAGCAGCTTCACGACATCGTAGCCCACGAGGTAATGAGCGATGAGATATCTGAAATTGTCCTCGAACCGCTCACTTTCCGAGAGGGTGAGCTCGGCATACAGCACGCGCTCGTCGCCCTCCTTCACCGGCATGAGGAGGAGCGAATTGTCACGCTGCTGTACGAGGAGGAGTTCGTCGCCCTGCTTGACCGCCGCTTCCCGCGCCCATTTAATAGGAAGTGAGATGGTATAGGTAGAACCGCCGGTAAGTTGTACTTTACGCTTCTCCGCTTTCATAACCATAGCTTTCCCTATAGCTCTATATATTTAAGCGTTTTATATAACTATGGCGGAACGGCACGGGTGTTTTATCATTCTGGACCGTATTTACCTCTAGAGACTATGGCACAGGAGGATTATATCCCTCGCTACGAGTATGAGCGGCTGGAGAGCGAATACCGGCGCTTGCGTCGAAAATACGAGGAGACAGAGGCGTATAAAGAGGATCTGGAGCGGCTCGTCTCGAAATCGCGATCACCGCCCTTAGATTGCGGCTTTGTGGTTGAGCAACTGCCCGAGGGCGCACTGGTGAATCTGAATGGTGCACTGAAGGCCTTGCCCTATGGTCCGCTCAGTGATGATGAGCTTGAGCAGCTCCAGGCGGGCAAGTTCGTGTTCATCGGCCGAATCCCCGATAAAAGTAACCCCAGTGGGTTTTCTATTGGCATTACGAGCGTCTTCGACCGCATGGTGGATTTAGAGGTTGGCGAGATTGACGAGCTCCGTAAGGATGAAGATGAGGGGGGCTGGATCGCTGAGATATCCACAGGCCGTGGCCGCGGCAAGATCTACAAGCGGCTCAAGGAGGACGAACGCGGATCGATACGGGAAGGCATGAAGGTCGGCCTGCTCCCCGGCACACTCGATATCAAACGCACGTACCGGACACGAGAATATTCCCGATACGAGGTGACAAAGAGCCCGGGGGTGAGCTTCAAGGACATCGGCGGCCTGAGGGGCGTAAAGCAGGAGCTGGTCAAGAGTATTATCCTCCCTATGCTCAATCCCGAGGACTACGCGAAATTCGGGGAGAACTCGCGCCGGATTCTGATGTACGGCCCGCCCGGATGCGGTAAGACGATGTGCGCGAAGGCGCTGGCCTCGGCACTGCCCAATTGCGAGTTCGTGAAAGTGGGCGCGGGCGAGCTCTTCAGCATGTGGCTGGGTGAGTCGGAGCGGAACGTGCGTATGGTCTTCAAGGCGACGAACGAGAAATTGGCTGAGGGCGAGATCGACTACGGCGTTATCTTCTTTGATGAGATCGATGCGCTCGCTCAGGAACGAGGCATGTTCGCCGGATCGTCTGGTGCGCCTGAACGCGTGACCGGCCAACTGCTTGATATCCTCGACGGCTTTTACGCACTTCATCCACACCTGACGGTTATCGGGGCGACTAACCGCCTGCATCTCATAGATTCCGCGTTCCGATCGCGATTCGATAAGATCATTGAGGTCCCGAAGCCCGATCGAGAAGCTGCGACATCCATTCTACCCATCTACGCCGAGCGCGTCCCCATCGACCAGTATCTGATAAAAGATAAGGGAAGCGAGGAGGCTGCTCGTGCGTATCTGGTGAAAGAGCTCAGCAGCTACCTGTACGCTGATGTCTACGTGGAGACGGAGATCGGTCGAATCAAGCGCGAGGACACCATTACCGGACGGTTCATTGCGCAGATCTTCGGCTATGCGCGAGACAAGGCCCTGGAGGAGCGGACGATGCTCATGATGAAGAAGGGCGCGATTGGCGACGCGGCACTGCAGCAGATGTGGGAGCGTGAAGGCCTCTCAACGATCCTTGATGTGGGAGAACGGGCCAAGGAATTGCTGAAGCGCTACAAGCATACCGATGAGATCGGCGTGGATCTGCGGCACCTGAAAGAAGGGTTTGATAAGTTCGTGCAGCGCCGCGCGGAGGAGATGCTGGCTTCGGGCTTTGAAGAGGTGCGCGAGGAAGAGACGGGCATGCATTTCTGAGCGCCGTGTGAACCATGGAGCGGGTCGATCTGAGCCGATGGCAAGGACTCGAGCACGAATTTCGCGTGGGACTCAGCTCAGATTCGCCTGGTCTGTACCGGTACGCACGATTCTACCATGTTGATGAAGTCATTCACGCGCTCGATACGTACGAGTTCTTTGACGGTGTTTCCGCGGTCTGCTCGAAGCTGCGGCGGCGAAACGATGGTTTTCTGCGGAACGGCTCGCGGATTTACATCTGTACCGGCGGGCATCTCGAGATCGCCACGCCGGAATGCCGCACTGCGTTCGACGTGCTCAAGTATGATAAAGCGGCCGAGCTGTACATGCAGATCGGTGTGGAACGCACGAACGATAAGTATCAGGAGAAATTGCGCCGGCGGCGGAGTCGGCTGGCGTATATCCAGTGCTGGAAGGCGAACGTAGAGATCGATAAACGGTACAGCCGGGGCACCCATGAGTCGTACCTGGTGGACCGGAAGAAATTCGTTGGCCGCGAGCATCTGCTCATTCCTTATCTGATCATTCGGAAGCTCTTCTTCGGCGCGGGGGGCTATGTCGCGGATAAAGCGGGCATAAATTACGTCATCTCGCCCAAAGCGATGGTCGCTCGCCGCGTGCTCACGGAATCGCCCTCACAGTGGCCGATTCTCTCGACCAGGGACGAGCCGCTGGGCACGAAGGACACCTATCGTGTGCATGTGACCTCGGGCGAGGGCGTCCGTTCGGAGGTAACACGTCTGCTCTGCAATGCGATAACCTCGTACGTCATCGACGCGATCGAGTCAGGAAAGATTACGCAGGTCGAGGATCTGTGGAACCCGCTGCAGACCTTCAAGGATCTCTCGGAGAATACCGAGGGCGAGTGGCGGGTCAAATTGATGAACGGGCGATCGGAGACCGCGACCGATTATCTCTCGAGCAATTATCTCGCCGCGATCGAGGAGTTATTCGAGGAGCGGGAAGTGACCTACTGGGACAAATACGCCCTGGACACCTTCAAACGACTCTGCGCCAAGTTGGAGCAGGGCTTGCTCGAGGACCCTTACGTCTATCAACGCGTCGAATGGCTGATGAAGCGCTGGGCGATCAAGCATGCGCTGGATAATTTTGAATACCGCACGATCCCCAAGGGGAAATTCGATTACCGGAACATGTACCCGATGGACGAGCTGGTGGAGCGCGAGATCGCCGCATCGTTCGATTATACCAATCTCTGCGACCATGATTTATACGAGTGCGTTGCGGAGGCGATCGGCGCGGAGCGGCTGCTGACCGAAGAGGATCTCGGTGAGGCATTGCTCTTTCCACCGAAGAACTCACGAGCTGAGTTACGGGTGCGGCTAGCTGCGGAATTCGAGGACGCAACGCTGAGCTGGAACAAAATAACGATCAACAGAGAGCCGGAAGTGAAGATCGATATGAGCCGGCCGAGCAGCGAGGAGTACGCACGACTCTTTGAGCGGTATCCGGAGCTCGCGCGAATGCCCAGCGCGGTGGTGGTCTTTTTCCGGGAGCGTAACAGAGGAGAGGGCTCGCGGCAGGTGCTCGTACGGTTGCTTGCGGAGGAGGAGGATATTCGGGGCTGGGAGGATGAGATAACCCGCGAGATCCGGAATCGAATCGTGCGCAATCCGTACCTGGATTATTTATTGTACGCGCAAAACCGGACCTTCCGTTTCGATAACCTGGACGGTTGGAATGCGGCCTCCATACAGGAGAAGATCGAGGAGATCCATCGTGAGGAGCGCAGTGATCAGGACGAGTGAGCGCTGCGTGGCGCGAAGTCCTGCGTGCATGCGGGTTACGTCTGGCGAATAAGGGAGCGGAATAGGTGCAGCGGACAGGGACGGAACGAAAGATACGGGGCGTCGAGCAGGAATACCCGGTGAGCGCGAAAGGGCATCTTAATCCCTCATTACTGGCGAACGCCGCGATCCAGGGCTTGAAATGGCGGCAGATCTCGCGCGAGGTGGCGTGGGACCGTGGCATGGAGACCTCGCAGGAGCTGCATGAGGCGCGGATACGGTCTTCGTTCGCCAATAATGGCTCCCGGATCTATAACGATATGGGCCATCTCGAGATCGCGACGCCCTCCTACAATAACCCGTTTGACGCGGTCGCCTACGATAAAGCCGCGGAGATCTATGCGGTCGTAGGCGCCCGTGAGGCTGGGATAGCAGTACAGGAGCGTGTGGTGATCCATAAAAACAACGTGGCTAATTCCATTGGTAACCTCGAATCTGGTGCGCGAAGCGGCAAACGGCGTACCATAACCACGAGGACCTACGCTACCCATGGGAACTTCATCACCACCCGGGCCGCATGTACGGACTGGAGCAGGGTGGAACGCGCGCTTATCCCCTGGATCGTGACGCGAATCGTGTTCACCGGTGGCGGCGATGTGATCTCCGGCGACTTGACAGGAGAAGCTGGTGTGAAGTTCGTGATCTCGCCACGCGCGCTCTTTGTCACGCAGCAGTCCTCGCTCTCAACCACCACGAGCCGCGGCATCCTCAACACTCGCGATCAGCCACATGCTGCGCACCACTACTGGCGGCTCCATGATATCCATTATGAGGCTCTCCGCTCTGAATACGCGCTCTTCCTGCGCGATATCATGCAGGCACTGGTGATTCGCGCTTTTGAGCTGGGGTTCCTGGATGGCGCGCCGGAGCTCGAAGATCCTGTGAATACCTTCAAGCGGCTCGCACGTGATACGAAATCGTGCGAGTGGCGGATAACGCTCAAGAGCGGAGTACGAACCGACGCGGTTGCCGTTTTGCAGTTCTATCTGGATGCTGTGGAGCGGCTACAGGAGGCTGAGGAGCACGGCCCGAGCAGCTGGGATGAGATCGGGCTCAGATGCTTCGCTGAGCTCCTGGCTGATTTGGAAGCACGGCAGCTCGAGAAATACGTTGATGGTATCGACTGGGTGACGAAGCTTGCATTACTGGTGAATTACGATCCGAGAACCGCCGCGGAGGGAATCGGTATCTGCAACCAGTATGCACTGCTCGATGAGTCGTCACTGTCCTATCTGGGCAAGGAAAGAGGCATGCCGAGGAGCAACGTGCTTTTCAATCCCTGCGATTCGCTCGCCTTCGTGGAGCGTGCCGTGCCGGGTGTGAATTGGACTGCACTGCCGGATCGTATCTCCTACGCGGTGGCTAATGCGCCGGAACAGACGCGTGATTACTTTAAAACCGCGCTCCTGAAGCGGTACGGGTCGCAGGTACGCCGCGTGAGCTGGTCAACCATCGAGTTGATGGGGGCACGGGTGCTTCTGGATGAGCCTTTTATGCTGAACGCGGAAGAGATCGGGGATGCGGTGGCGGAAGAAAACGCGGAATTGCCAGCCATCTTAGCCGCGGCGAAGCGATTGTATCCCGATAAGGTGACGCTATAATTTCCCGGGCTTTCTCCGCGGTTTACGGACGTACAGAAAATATAAATAGTCAGGGCCCCAAAGGGTACATAGCGTAGCGGTACTCACCAGGAGAGGAGCATGATACGACCCATGATCGCAGCGGTTTTTAGGGCGGATTTTGAAGGAGAAGAGGAGTTAGAAGAGGAAGACGAGGCGATTGTGGAGGAGCGCGCCGAATACGGCGGCGACGAGAAGACGAAAGAGATGACAAGCATCATGGAGCGGCTGAAGACGCGCGAGAAGAAGGAAAAAGCCGCTGATCTGGTGAGCAAACTGAAAGGCAAGAAGAAAGCGAATAAGAAGATCATGCCGTACGAGATTTATGCCACCTCGGGTGAGTAATGACGTTCGTGCAATAGATACGAACAGATACGAACCCTCATTCCGCATTTTTGTAAACACGGACTGTAGTTTCTCTTTTCCGGCCAATCCCGGTAGCTACACGGGCACGGCACTGACTGGATGCTCAGATTTGGCTCTGCTCAGGTAGAATCGAGTCCACCAGATAACGCCGAGCGGCTGAATGAGAACGACGGAGACAACCATGCTCAGCAGCCCGCCAATCGAGGGTATACTGCCGAGCACCATACTCGCGAGCACGGCGATCACGAGCACGATAAGCCAGAGCAGGAAGACGTCAAGTTTGTGCTCCATGAAGAACCGGAATCCGGTTTTAATGCCTTCAATGGCTCTGAGGTCGCTGATGACCACCGCATAGGGTGGAATCGCGAGCACGATGCTAATGATGAGCATGTAGAGGATAAGGAGGAGAAGGCCGATTCCGAACAGCGCCCATGCGGCTATATTCGACAGATCGAACGGATTACCTGCGATCTCTGAGCTCGAGGCAAATGATATAAGACCGGGGATCAGGAAGACAAGACCAGCAAGCTGGATCAGAGCAATGAGCACCGAGACGCCGAGCAGGCTCAGGAACTTCCGCCGCCCGTAGTCAAGCATATCCGAGAGGCTGGTATGGCCGGTCTTCGTCGCCACACTTGCCATGCCGATTGCGCCCGCGCTAAAGAAGGAATTGATCAGCAGCATGAGGATCACCGTTACCAGAACCGCACCGAGAAGCACCCCGGCACTCGCCATGAGCGGTGTTGATAACTGCTGCAGGATCTCTGACGGGAGCTCACCCGAGTCGGTCAGGTACGGCAGTAAGGCGGGGATGAACGGGCCAATCGCAATTACGAGGGCGCTGCCAATGATCACCAGAGCCACGATACTGATGGCAAGAAAACTGAAGACGAACGGGAGACAGATCGTAAGATTCGCCTTCCACGTGGAGAAGCCGTTGCTGAGAATTTTGCTTATCTCTTCGACCATGATTCACCGAGCTGCTATTGCATTCCGGCGTACTTAAAGCTTCCGGTCAGTCGTGTCAGTCAGTCCGTTTCGTTACCCTGCGTTTCACGGTATTCGCATAGAGGTGCGCGATGCGAACCGGTTCGGGCAGCTTGTGCTTGAGGATACAGGCTTTCATGAGCTGCAGCGCGGTCGTGAGTGCTACCTTGTGCCCGGGCGCGACAATAATGGGCCGGCACCCTTTTTTGCTCTTGAGGTAATAGCCGACGTCCCGGTTATTGTAGCGAATGACGCGCGCATCGCCCTCTACCGTGGGGAGCTCGCCCGTGCCGCAGAGCAGGCTCTTGGTCACGCCGATGGTCGGAATGTCCAGAAGCACGCCGATGTGCGTGGCCAGGCCAGCGAACCGGGGATGATTGATGCCACCGCCGTCGATCACTGCGAGGTCAGGTCGAGTGGTGAGCGTGCGGAACGCGGCAATAAGAGCAGGTGCTTCCCGAAAGGCCAGCAGCCCGGGGATATACGGGAACTCGACCGGCAGTACTGCGTACGCATAATCGAGGACCTGAAGCTCCGGATAGTTGAGAAGGACGAGTGCGGAAACGATCTTTTCTTTACCTTCTGAATCGATAAAGAACGCCTGATCGGCGCCGGCGATGAGGGAGATCTCGTCGAGGTCGAGGGTGTCATTACTGCGTGCGCGTGCCGCAATGTCGTTCTGGATAGCGAAGAGTTCTTCGGTCGTACGTGCCATGTTTATACGTGTTCGTCGTTCCTATTCACCATCTGATCTACAATCCTCGTTACCGTTCAGGCGCTTTAGCCGCTCGCGGATATCGCGCCAGTGGCTCCCTTCCCAGTAGATCCTGCCGCAGCGGTCGCAGACCCAGAACTCCCAGGTACCGATCATGTCCTGAGGCACGTACCTGTTGTGCCTGAGCAGAGCGGACTCCCGGGCAGCCACTTTCCGTATCCGCGCGTTGCACTCGCTACATCGCTCCGGAACGGGCTCGAGCGTTATAGGAACGTGATGCTGGAGTAATTCCTGTAGCTGATCCAGGACCCCATCAGTCTTGATGAGCACGCAGTGCACACCTTTCCGTATCGCCGATGTGACGAGATTCTTATCGCGCGTGAGTAGTATCCTGCCCTCGCGCGCTGCGAACGCGGCAAGGGCGTTGTCCTCGTCTTCCTGATCGCGGCTGAGTGGGATATCAGCGGCGTAAAGGGTATCATAGCCGAGGATTCGGAGCCAGGTGGTGAGCTTACCAAACATCCGGTCGGTGAGGAATCTCAGTTGCTCCTGCTCATCCTCGAACCGGAAGACTTTATGCTCGAAATCCACCACCTTACCCCCTGCGATCTCAACGCCCTCAGCGCGCAGCAGTTGTATCTTCATCGCCACGCCACCGCCGTACTCACCGACCTCGCCGGTGCTGCGCACCACGCGGTGACAGGGAATGGTTATGGGCTGCGGGTTCCTGGCCACGGCCTGCCCGACGGCCCGTGCAGCGCGAACTGATCCGGTCAGGGCGCGTGCCAGCTCGCCATAGGTTGTCACCCGGCCTTCAGGGATCTGTATCAGCAGGTTCAGCACCTCAGTCTGGAAGTTCCTCGCTGTGCTCATGGCTCGTTTACTGGAGGGCTGATACCGGGATTGAGCCGTCATGAACGGCCGTTGCAACCAGTGCGCCCTTAATACCGATTGCACGCAGGGTCTCGAGGTCATCATACCGTCTGATGCCACCACCACAGAGAAGAGCATGATCAGAGACCGCCGCTGCTGCTTCGAGAAAAGCACGATCAATCCCGCTTCTCGCGCCTACACGATCCAGGTTCAGGACGATGAGCTCTTCGAGAGGATAGTCATTGAGCACTTTGATCACGTCGAGTGGCGCTCCTTGCAGCTGCCGGTCATGTGTCAGGATCTCGTTATTGATAATATCGATGCTGACACTCACCGGTATCTCGCTGCATGCGGCCGCGGCGATGAATTCGAGCGAAGCGGTCTCCGTGCCGAGCACAAAGGTATCAGCGAGTCCTGCCGTGCCTGCCTCCTGAAGTTCGGTGAACTGGTGAAGTCCGTAATCCAGCATACTGTGCGCTGCCCTGCCCCGGAGCGCTTTTACGACGATGCGATTATCGCCCCTGCCCGTGAGTCGATTAAGATCAGCGATATAGAGCTCCCGGGGTTTGAGCTTCTGAAGGATCAGGAGCGGATCAGATGACGAAACGATGGAACTGAAGCGGTTTATCGGCCTATACCGGTCACGCTGCCCCCGCTGAGCGTGGACAACACGGCCATCAAGCAGGTCCATCACAAAGATCAGCCGGAACGTCATGGTTCGCCGCTTCTAGCCCTCCTCGACATCGTAGTTATGAGCGGTCATGCGTGCTGTCTGTATGGAGAACGAATAAAGCTTACGCTCACGTAATCAAGGCAAAAAAATGCAAAAAAGAAAAACATTTTCCTCCAGTCATGACAAGAGGAAAAACGTTTACCTCACACCAGGTCGCGATCGACTAAAAGCGTTTTGGTCGATGTTTCTGGTAACATTCCTGACAGTAAACCGGCCGGGTGCCATCGGGCTTGAATGGTACTTCACATTCTTTACCACAGTCCGCGCACGTGACCGTATGCATCTCCCGAGGTGGGCGATCATACCCCTGCCGAGGTTTTCTGTCGAAGGATCTTCCTCTCATCATGGTTTACCTCCAGATAATTATAGATGCTCCTTATTTAAATACCCGCTAACGGTACTCCTCGGATACTGTCCCGGAACGATCTATTCACGCTCGTTCACCAAGATTTTATTTCAGCCCTGTGCTTTTTTTATGTTTAATACCTGATACGAAGCACGATGCGGATCGAACGAGCACGGGGCACCCGGGATTTCCTTCCGGAGGAGATGAGGAAGCGGCGGATTATGGAGGAGCGCATGCGTGCGATTGCAGAGCGATGGGGCTATGAGGAGATCAGAACGCCCACGTTTGAGCGTGCAGAGCTTTTTACGCTGAAGTCCGGGCAGGAGATTCTGAAGGAGATGTATGAGTTCGCGGACAAGAGTGGTCGGCATCTGGCGTTACGGCCCGAGATCACGGCCTCCGTGATTCGGATGTACCTGAATGAGCTAAAGATGGCGCCGAAGCCGACGAAATGGTACTATTTCGGGAACTGCTTCCGGTACGAGGAGCCGCAGAAGGGCCGATTCCGCGAGTTCTGGCAGTTTGGCACCGAGATCATCGGCTCGGACAGTCCGGAGGCGCAGGCTGAGCTCATTGCGCTCGCTTTTGCCATGTTAACGGCGTTAGACGTGCAAGCGGAACTACATGTAGGTCATGTGGGACTGATCCGGGAGCTTTTACGTGCTGCTACACCGCTGAACGAGGAGCAGCACGCTATCGTGATGCGGCTGATCGACAAGGGTGAGCGCGCAGCGGTGATCGAGTTGATGGAGGATGTGGGTGTCGAGCAGTCGTTGATTGACGATCTACTCTATTTGATCGAGTTAAAAGGGGAGGATACGTTGCAGGAGGCGCGCGATCGCGGGGTCATTGCGGCGAAAAGTGCAGCGTTATCGGAACTGCAAGCGCTCCTGGAACTTCTGGCGGTTTACCGCGTTGCGTACACCTTGAACCTGGGAATCGCCCGGGGGCTTGATTATTACACGGGTATGGTCTTCGAGATCTACGAAGTGGGTGGGAAATTAGGTGCGCAGAATCAGGTCTGCGGTGGCGGCTCGTATCGGCTGGCGAAGCTCTTTGGGGGCGAAGATATCCCGTCAACTGGTTTTGCGTTCGGCTTCGACCGCCTGGCGGAGATCTTTGAGCGAGCAGAGGGCGACGTGAGACAGGGCGGTGTGGTCGTGGTGCCGATTGGAGATAAGAACGTAGACCGCGCGATAACGAGTGCGGCCATTGAAATGGCGTCTCGATTGCGGGAGTACGTGCCCACGCATATCGATTTGATGAACCGGAGCCTGAAAGCGCAGCTCAAGTACGCCAACGCCCGGAACGATTTGTTTGCCGTGATGATCGGTGCGAACGAGTTGCAGGCGGGTGTGGTGACGCTCCGGGACCTTGTTACCGGTTCGCAGGAGCAGCTGAGCGTCGACGCGTGTGTGGAGCACCTGCGAGCGCGTTTTGAGTCACGGTTAAACGATAAGAACAGTACGTAGATGAGATGATGATGATGAGAAAACGACCAAAGACCTTCGACGAGATGGTCGATGAGCT
The DNA here is from genome assembly GCA_016928455.1 of Methanomicrobia archaeon. Lineage (GTDB taxonomy): Archaea > Halobacteriota > Syntropharchaeia > Alkanophagales > Methanospirareceae > JACGMN01. Next base: position 3,540 of record JAFGKP010000055.1, on the reverse strand, counting down.
GGAGGCGGACATCAGGGAGGAGGAGCGGAGCTTCTTCGGTGAGAAGATGGTTGACGAGGCGTTCAATCCAAAGAACGTGGGCGAGCTGGAGCAGCCGGACGGTGTGGGAAAAGGAACCAATCAGGAGGGTCATACCCTGCTGCTCCATCTCCGCATCAAAGACGGTAGGATCACGGACAGCACATTTGTTACTGATGCTCGCGGCCCCACCATAGCCTTTGGCAGCGCGGTGACGGTATTGGTGAAGGGTAAGACGGTGGAAGAGGCCGCGCAGATCGATGCGGACGCGATCAAATCCGCGCTCGGTGGCGTGCCTGATGACGAAGAGCATACGCCTGAGATCGCTCTGGATGCGCTCACGGCAGCACTCGAGGATTACCGGAAAAGACGGTGAGCTGCACCGTATCTCAGTTTTTACACTGCCACGTTCATCCACGTTCCTTTACGGAAGACGGCGTAGATAACGGCCGCGCGTATAAAGGTCTCGATCGTCAAGCCGACCCAGAGACCCAGGAGCCCCCAGCCGAGGATGAACCCGAGCGCGTAGGCGAGCGAGACACGGATCCCGAGGAGGCTGACGAAATTGATGAGCATCGGCACTTTGGTATAGCCCGCACCGCGCATGCCGCCGGCGATGGTGAAGAACGCGCCCAGTGCCGGCTCTGAGAAACTGATAATGAAGAGATAGAGCGCCGCCCAGCTCTTAACTTCCCGGTCGCTGGTGAAGGCCATCGCGATATACTCAGGCAGGAGCATGAATACGAGCCCGACCACGGCCATAAAGATCAGGCAGAGGTAGGTGGATGCGAGCACCGCCTGCTTCGCCCGATCCTCTTTCTTCGCGCCCAGATACTGGCCGGCGAGTGTCGTGGCGGCGATGCCGAACCCGAACGCGGGCATGTACGCCATGCTCTCGGCACGGAGCCCGATCTGGAAGCCGGAATAGCCGAGTGTGCCAAACGATAAGATCATCCAGGTGAAGATGATGGATGCAAAGCTCCACATCGCCATATCGATGCCCGCCGGAATGCCAATTTGGAACATCTTTTTTACCGTTTTCAGCCGGTACTGGATTTTTTTGCGGTAACCCGGATGGATGATCAATTTGTGGCGCTGCTGGAGCACCAGATAGACGCTGAATGCAACGGCGTAGGAGGTGCCGGTTGCGATACCCGCGCCCAGGACGCCGAGCTCGGGGAACCCGAAGTGGCCGAAGATGAGCGTGTAGTTCATGAGGACATTGTAGACGTTGGCAATGAGATCAACGTACATCGGCGTCTTCGTGTCGCCGGCCGCGCGTAAGATGCCGTGATAGGTACTAACGAGCGCGACACAGGGGAAGAAGGTGAAGACCGCACGGATATATCGCGTACCTTCTGTTATGACCGCACCGCGCGCGCCGAGGTAATAAATCACGTGGGGGCCGACGAGGAGGCCGAAGAGCGCGATCGGGATCGAAATGAGGATGAGCGTGATCATCGTATCGGTGGCGACCAATTGTGCCTCGTCATAGTCCCGCTCGCCCCAGCGCCGCGCGATGATCGCGATCGAACCGGTGACCAGGCCCGTAGTAAGCGGGAAGAACATGTGATAGAGTGCAAAGACGACGCCAACGGCACTCAAGCTCACATCTGCCGGGGGGTATCGGCCGAGCATAATCGTGTCCGCAATGATCTGGAAGGTGAAGAGAAGATTGGAGATGATCGCGGGATACGCGAGCTCCATCACACGCTTATAGATCGCCCTATCCATGAGTCCCCAAAGGACGCGGTGATTTATCTACGTTTAGACCGCGGATTCGTGGTCAGCTCGCCGATCAGGATTCCGCGGGCGTCGCACGAAGAATGAGGCGATCGCCACATGGTCGGTATGGACCGCAAGCGGGATCCGTTTGGCGGTTTGGACGGGATCGAAGTTTTCGACCTGCCCAGTCAGGAATGGAGCGATAATGATCTCAAAATACTCGCCCAGATCTCTGAGGAAGAAGTCCTCGAATCCCAACAACCCAGCAAGGCGGAAGCAGAGGCTCGTTACCAGCCTGTACGACGTACTGGTGGAGGACTCGTCATCGACGATGAGCAATTTCCGGCCGCGGAGCTGTTCCCGGGCGGCTCGCAATTGCTCTTCGAGCACACGCGGATCAAGCACGTTTAAGCTGAGGAGCGTTGGTTGCGGGCTTTTCTTTACCGTGCGATACTGTGCGAGGAGCTCAGCGAAGCAGACCCCACCGGGCTCCAGTGCGAGTATGCCGAGCGGCTGGTCAGTTACTATGCCGTCCAGCTGCTCGCCGACTTTGGCGATGAATTCGCCCTGCGGGGTGCTCCAGAACGCGCGCGGGTCTGTCTTCCTGAGCGCGTGGGCTTCCTCGCGGAGTAGCTGGAAGGACTCGAGATCACTGCGTTTGATATAATAGAGGATGCCGTGTTTGGCGGCCTGGAGCTCGCCGTAGCGAATCCAGCGCTTCACGCTCTCAGGATGGACGCCGAGAATCCGTGCGGCTTCGAGGACGGTGAGCTCGGGTTCCATGGGATAGTGTAAGATATACTGCAACAACAGTTAAGTCGTTTGGTTCTTTTTACTACGGTAGTATTCTGGCTGGCGTATACCGCACCGAGAAGTGCTTCTTTCAGTCACCGCCCGAGCTTCATCGCCTCTTCGACGGTATAGCCCTCGTGCACCAGCTTCGAGATCTTACGCACGAGTAGTATCGGATCCTCAGCCTGAAAGACATTACGGCCTATAGAGACGCCGGCCGCACCAACCCGGATCGCATCGTAGATCATCTCGAAGAGCTCGTGCTCGGTGCCCATCTTCGGACCGCCCGCGATGACCACCGGTATCTGACAGCCCTGCACCACCTCTTTGAAGGTCTCTGGCGAGCCCGTGTAATTCGTCTTGATCATATCGACGCCGAGCTCCGCACCGACCCGCGCGGCATGCTTGACGTACTCAACCTCGTGCTCTGATTGTACCTTCGGACCGCGGGGGTACATCATCGCGAGCAGCGGCATACCCCACTGATCGCACGTGCGTGCCACCCGTCCGAGGTCGGTAAGCATCTCTGCCTCGTCGTCCGCGCCAACATTGATATGGACACTGACAGCGTCCGCTCCGATTTTTATCGCGTCCGTCACCCTGGTGACCAGCACCTTATGGTTCGGATCGGGTCCGAGCCTGGTGCTCGCCGAGAGGTGGATGATGAGTCCGATATCCTTGCCATAGCCGCGGTGGCCATGGAGCGGGAGACCCATATGCCCGAGCACGGCATTGGCACCACCTTCCGCCACCTTGTCCACGGTCGCGCGGAGGTCGATCAGGCCGGAGATCGGACCCGCGGTTATACCGTGATCCATCGGCACGATGACCGTCCGATGGGTCTTTCGATCAACGATTCGCTCCATCCGAATCTCCTTTCCGAGATTGTACATAGATCAAGATTAAGGTAATTAAGGACTTAAAGCCACTGCTCTTTTCCGCACCGTACCGCTTAACGAGATCCTCGACTGACTCAGGGCACCAGGCCCGGGAACCACAAGCCCG
>JAFGKP010000054.1 GCA_016928455.1 Methanomicrobia archaeon | reverse complement strand
AGCGTCTGATCGATCTTCAGCGCAACCTCTTCACCAGGGGCTCGTGTGCCCTCGACAATATGTGCGTCGAGTATTTTTTCCGTAACGGTTCCTGACATGGCAATCCCGTTGTAAGTAACTGGGCCCGTCTATATCAAATTTTCGATATTTTCCGCGAGCCACCACCCAGTGTTATGGCTGGACGGACATGATCAGCTTTGCATGCCGTGGATACTTCGCGATGAACTTCATCTCGTCCTCCGTCACGGGCTTCTGGGTGTGCACGTTCGCGTACCGGACGAGCTCAAGGATCTCCCGTGCCTCCTCATCGTTCCGGAATCGTAATTCGCACTTGCCCGCAACGTTCTGGAACCCCTTAATGCCCGAGTATTCGCCGGTCGTTATCAGTCGGCCGGTTTCGATCAGCTCAATGTGGCCCCGGCCAACTTCCGTGAAATCGTACAACTCATAGTTCCTGCTGTCCTTCAATGCGCCGTCCGCGTGAATACCCGATTCATGCGCGAACGCATTCGCACCGACGGCCGGTTGCGTTACGGGGATCGGCACATGGAACGAGAGTGAGGCATAGTTGCAGATCTTCCACGCGTGGCTCAAATTGATATGCTCGTCCAGGTGGTATGTGCGGACAAACCCGCTGGATTTCTGCACCGCGAGGATCGTTGAAACAAGGTCCGCATTACCCGCTCGTTCCCCCAGCCCATTCACGGTCGTCGTTACATACGCGTCGACACCCGCGTCTATCGCGCCCTTCGCCCCTGCAACTGAGCAAGCGACCGCCATGCCCAGATCGTTATGGCAGTGCACTTCGATAGGGATCTTGACCGCCTCGGCGAGCGCTTTGATCTTCTCATAGATGGTAAAGGGATCATCATACCCGAGCGTATCACAGTAGCGTATCCGGTCTGCGCCGTGCTCCCGTGCCGCTACGGCAAATTCGAGCAACTGCGCGAGCTCGGTTCGCGATGCGTCCTCGGCATTGACCCCTATGGTTTGTGCACCGTTCTCTTTGGCTGCATCCACAGCATCACACATCATTGCCACGATGTCCTGCCATCCATATTTGCCCCTGAACTTGCCTTCGATCATCTGCGGTGAGGTCGAGATGCTCAAGTTGACGTGCTTCAGCTTCGGTACCAGCCTGAACGCTTCTTCTACGTCCTCCCGCACTGCTCGGAGCCACCCACTCAGCCAAATACGCTTCAGCGCACCGATCTCTGCCAGATCGAGATTCGCGTTCAGATAGTTCGTCTCGTGCCGTGTAGTCGGGAAGCCGAACTCACTCTGGAACACACCCATCTCGTCCAGGTAGAGGTTCAGCAGGGTCTTCTCCAGCTTCGCCAATCCCAACCTCGAGGTCTGCACCCCGTCTCTATTCGTAACGTCAATGATATATATGGTATTCTCAGCCATCCTCGTCGATTTCGCCCCTTACACTATCTACTACCGTCTGAGAGCTACTGATTACGTATAGTTCAATCCCGCCACAGGCAAAAGAAGTTTTAGCGCTGCGCCCTTCGGGACGCCTCCTCATTGTGACGTTACGCGCGCATACTGCGTGAACGAGCCGCTTGAAACATTTAAGTGAGTGCAGTGGTAAGGTACAAACAAACAGCAGCAACGATCACGCAATTGCGCTCAGGGCTTCCGCAAACCGAACGAGCATGGAGAAAGAGGGCTTTTTACTGGACGTTGATTATCTCGTGGAAAAGGACGCAGAAGGCGTTGAAAGGCCGGTGATTCGGCTGTGGTGCAAGAGCACGGACGGTGAAGACTTCGTGATCCTCGATGGCACGTTCGAGCCATATTTCTATGCGCTCGCGCACAATTATCCTGCAATCTACGGTCGACAGGTAGATCTGAAGGAGGCAAAGAGCCTGGTAGAAGAACTTGTGGCGTTCAGAAACGATGAGGAGATTCGCGTTAAACGCGTGGAGCACTGTCAGAAGAAGTTGCTGGGGACTACGCGGAACTGCTTGAAAATCGTGACCGCACTGCCGCGCCACGTACCGGTGCTCCGCGAGGAGGTGCGCAAATGTGGGCTTACTGCTCTGGAGGCCGATATCCTCTTCGCCATTCGGTACCTGATCGATAAAGGTCTCAGACCCTTTGACGGCGTGCAGGTGGTCGGTGACGTGATCGCGACAGATCACCCGAACACCGGGGGGAGAACGGCAATTCGTGCTGCTCAAGTCGATTACAAAGCGATGAGCGGCACAGAGCTGCCCGCACTTAAGGTGCTCGCATTTGATTGCGAGATGGTGACAAAAGGAGGGCACGGTATGCCTTCACCGAGCCGTGATCCGATCGTCATTATTTCAGTTGCCTTTTCTGACAGCGAGACCAGCACATCGCACTTATTCGTGATGCGTGACGATGAATTCGAGGCGGGGGATGATGCACGGGTACTCCGCGAATTTCTGGACTATATTAACGACGTTGCGCCAGAGGTCATCGTGGGCTACAATTCTGACGCCTTCGATTGGCCGTATATTTATGAACGGGCGAGGTTGCACGGCATTCGCTTAACCGTGGGCGCAGATGGCAGCACGATTCAGTTTGATCGCGGCGGGATGTTGCCTGGTCTCAATATCGCGGGTAGACTGAACGTTGACCTTTTTAAGCTCGCCAAACGCGACCTGGGGAGTGTGAAGGTGAAGACGCTGGAGAATGTCGCGGACTTCCTTGGCGTGATGCAGAAGAGCGAGCGTGTTGATTTGACGCCACGCGAAATTAACGAATGCTGGTTCGCCACTGCAGTACGCGAGCGGCTCTACGAGTATGCGAAAGCAGATGTAGTGAGCACCATCGGTATCGCAGCACAGATGCTCCCGCAGCAAATCGAGCTTGCTCGGATGGTCGGCTATCCGTTGGATGACGTCGCCAAAATGGGTCGTGGTCGCCAGGTGGAGGCATTTCTGACGGTAGAGGCGTTCAAACGGAACGAGCTCGTGCCGGCGAAAGGTGGCGCGGATAAGACCTTCGAGGGCGCGTTTGTCTTTCAACCAGAGCGGGGCTTGCACGAAGATGTCATCGCGCTTGACTTCTCCTCGATGTATCCAACCATAATGATCTCCTTTAACGTCTCGCCAGACACCTACGTGGCTGCTCCTGCAGAGGACGAAGCGGTGTATCGCGCACCTGAGGTTGGTCATGCCTTCAAAAAGGAACCGGAGGGCTTCTTCAAGAGCATCATGAGCGACCTGATCACGCGAAGACGAGCACTTAAGCGCGCGATGAAACACCATGAGCGGACGAGCACCGAGTATCGGATCCTTGATATTCAACAGCAGACGATCAAGATCCTCACCAATAGCTTCTACGGCTATACTGGTTGGAGTGCCGCGAAGTTCTACAAGCGCGAATGTGCGGAGGCGACGACCGCATGGGGCAGGTATTTCATCAAGCAGGCGATCCAGATGGCAGAAGGGCAGGGCTTCCAGGTCATCTATAGCGATACGGATAGCATCTTCGCAAAGCTCGCAGGCACCGACATCAATACTGCGACTACTGCTGCGAGCAGACGTGAAGCGACGCTGAAGAAGGCGAAGGCGCTTTCAGAACGGATCTCAAAGGAGCTACCGCTCGAGCTCGAACTCCAGGATTTCTTCAGGACGATCTTCTTCACGGGTAAGAAGAAGCGCTATGCCGCACTCACCGATAAAGGCGAAATCGTCGTGCGTGGCCTGGAAGTGCGCCGTGGCGACTGGTGCGAGTTAGCGAAGGCAGTACAGACCGAGGTGATACGGCTCATTCTGGTCGAGAAAGACCATGAACAAGCGATGAAATACGTGAAAGGCATCATCCAGCAGTTAAGAGCCGGGAGCATACCGTTAGCTGAGTTGGTCATTCATAAAACGCTTACACGGCGGATTGATGGCTACGAAACGAAGCAGGCCCACGTCGTTGCGGCCAGGCGAGCAGCGGCTTCTTTTGCTCGCATCGTCTATGAAGTGAGTTCGAAGATACCGTATGTCATCATAAAAGGATCTGGAAAGACGAGTGATCGCGCGTTTCCCGTTGATATCGTTGAGCGCAGCGACGGGATTGAGCTCTTCGCAGATGGGCAGAACTATCAAATCGATATCGATTACTACATTCGGCATCAGATTATCCCGGTTGCGCATCGCGTGCTGCAGCTCTTCGGGTACGAGCGCACATCGTTCGAAGAGGGTACACAGAGTACGCTGGAAGGGTTCCATCCACCCCCGGTTACGGAAGCGGCGCAGAAGAGACTCTCACAATGGTTTTGATGCGGTTCCAGGCATCAGTCAAAAGGGTCAAAAGAACGTGAAAGTACGTGACATCCTGCAGGCATGAGAATAAGCATCTGCTCAAAAGAGCTCGCAAGCAACGTCTAACACGTGAAGCGGCCTTACTCAGTATCGGTTCGTGCCAGATCTTTCAGCCGCTTTACCCCCTCTATCTCCTTAATGACCGCGACAACGGCATCCGGCACTGAACTCTCCCAGTCCTTATTCTTCAAGATCCGGCGCCGAATTTCGCTTCCCGAGTATTCCGTGCGGTTGAAGAGCGGTGGAACGCGTGTTTCGTAGCCTCGTTCCTTAAATAAGCGCTCAGTAAGCGGGTTGTGCGCATAGACAACGTCCACGGGCGGGATCAGGGACTCCACATGTGAGACCCACACGGCATTCCGATTCACGTCCAGCACGGGCACGATATAAACGTTGAGAATATTCGCATCGCGTAAGGACTTCGAGATCATGAGATAGCGTTCACCAGCCGTGAAGGGGTTATCCAGTTCATGACTCCGCTGTGACGAACCGATGCAGATAATGAGTTCCTCAACCTCAGCTGCCACCTCGGTTATCACCGCATGATGGCCACGGTGGTAGGGCTGGAATCGCCCCACGTACAAAGCTCTCATCTCTCTCTATCGCCTCCTTTTTCACCGTCGCGAGCGAGCACGGTGCAGCTCCAAACCAGCATACGCAGGAAAGGACGCACGATTCGCGCAATCTGCGACGTTATATAGGTCCTTACGGGCGCGTGATAGATACATAGCACCCCGCTCGTTTAAATCTATGAGGATTTTGATTAAGTGTATCTAAAGCCACCTAAAATCTTTCTCCCGGAATTTTCCATCTTTTTTGGTTCTATTTTTAGGTTTT
>JAFGKP010000053.1 GCA_016928455.1 Methanomicrobia archaeon | reverse complement strand
GTACCGATGATTTTTCCCGCAAGCTTGCCGGCGAACCAGCCAATGAGCAAAATGATCAGCGCAGCGATGATCGCAGGTATCCATTTGATCATGGTCCCAATTGCGGTCGCAAAACTTTCCATAATGGTGTCTAATATCTCTACCATATATATCACCTCCTAGTTCTTTGAGGGCGTGTCTCACAACCACTGCCCCAACACCTGCAAGCAAGTGCTTAATAGTATGTCATATCCCTTGTATATAAAACGAGCGGGTATTGAATAACTCCTTCCAACCCCACCTAATTTTTTCCGTGGTCTTTTCAGCTCTGCACCACGCTCAAAACTGTCCAGACAATCGTTCAAGAAGTTCATCAACGTAGGGTCTTCCGCGATCCTGTAAGGTGATTCCGGGCGGCTCGTTGAAAGCCCGATACAGGATTGCCTCCGCCCCGCACGCACGCTCAGGATCATGAGCAAGCGATGCGTTCACGATCAGGACGAACAGCGGTCGATTCACGTCAATGTAGTCGTTGTCGTTTTCCCACGTCTCTCAGAGTGCTATCGTTCACCGTGAGTGAAGGCAGGGATCTCATGCCCCTGCTGCTACAGCGCACGGCAGGTATTCGGCGCCGCGCAGAAAAAGCCGGGCCTTATTGCTTCGCCTGCACATCCTGGATCACCGCTTTGTAGTGGTCCAGGGTAGAGGCGGCGATGTGATCCCAGGTGAAATATTTCTGGACACGGCTTCGGCCGCGTTTCCCCATCTCCCTCGCCGTTGCTTCGTTCTCGAGCAATGACGCGATACCCCAGGCGATATCTGCCGAGGTGTTGCCATCGACATGCACACCGGTCTGATCATGCCCGGACGGAACAACAAAATCACGGAAGCCAATGACGCCCTTTGCACCGACGACGAGGGGCTTCTCCATCGCCATCGCCTCCAGAGCCACGATCCCGAACGGTTCGTAGATCGAAGGTGCGACGAACAGGTCGCAGGCTGCATAATGCCTGATTCGCTCATCCTCACTCACAAATTCGAATCGGGTCGTGACGTGTTCCTCTAGATGTAAGACGCCGATCAGGTCAGTGATCGTTCGCTCAAACTCACCTTTGCCCAGCACCACCAGGTGTGCCTCCGGATGCTTACTGATTATGGTGGGCATTGCTTTGATCAGATTCAGCACTCCTTTTACCGCCGTCAACCGCCCGACGAAGAGGATCATCCGGTCATCCGGGTCGATGCCGTAGCTGGCTCGCAATTTAGCAACGGCCTCTGCGGGGACCGCAGCGGGATCGTACCTGTCCGTGCGTATACCGTTCCAGCAGACCTTGACCTTCGTCGAATTGACCCCGTGCAGCATCAAGTCCTCCTGCATCGGGTAGCTGACCGTGATCACCATATCCGCGACCTCGGCTGCGGTTTTCTCGATGTGCATCACGGTGTCAGAGCCACCGCCGAGCGCGCGACCCCATTCGGTGGAATGGAAATGGAAGACGAACGGGAGCCCCGTCTCTCGCTTCGCCATGATACCCGCCATCGCGCTCAACCAGTCATGCGCGCAGATGATGTCAAACGCATAGCCTTCCTTCCTGATCAGCTGATTCACGAACTTCGTCGCGCTGAGGATGTTCGAGATGAGCACATCGTTGAAGAATTTGATCCCTGTTCCCCACCGCCGTAGATCTTCTGTCATGCACATCGGCAGTATGCCCCCACCATCCACGATCATCGGCCGGTTGACATCAATGCCGTGCATCGTCTCACGGGTCTTCAGCGTCCCGTCATTCATCGTGAAGACCGAGACATCGTGCCCCTGCCGCACCATCGCCTGTGTGATATTTACCGCGTACGTTCCCAATCCACCCACGATATGTGGCGGATACTCCCATACAAAGAACCCGATTCTCATCGCTACCAATCCTTCAATCGCTCGTGGTCATGGTCGATGCGCTTCGTATGCACACCACCATCAGGGAAAGGGTTCTACGGTACTCCCATAGGGCTTACCATAGCCGCTATTTCAGGCGCACGACTATTCCACGTCGCTTCTTCACGAACTCCAGCTTATCCTCACGCGCAAGCCAGCCGAGGGCCATGTAGGCTGTGCTTTGAGCGGTGTTAAGCGCCATTACCACGCCCGAAAGGCTCATCTCGCCCCGTTCCGTCAGCAAGTGCCAGATCTCACCCGCAATTCTTCCTATCTCTTCATTCATGACCATACCACTCACTCCCTGTATATCCTGATGTTCTTGTCGCGACTATATAAATAAATCCCGAACTACCGGTTCATGCATAGAGCCCTGACGTGACGAATGAGCGAAAGCGCACGGCGCGGTACTACGATTCCGTGGTGAGCACCTTACACAAGCATGCCAGTAACCGCCCTTGAAGCGCCGCCCACTCATAATCCTCCAGATCCGTGCTCGAACGCACGTCCCGAAGCTCATTCGCTAGCTCTTCGTCACCTACGCTCGTTCGAATCCAGCGCTCAAGCTCGGCCGGCTTCAAGTCCTCAAGTAGCGCGGTCGCATCCTCACGGCTTAGATCGCTGAGGTAATCACTGAGTCCTTTCACGCTCCAGATCGCCCTGCCGTCCGGCAATAGGAGCGGATACTCGCCCTTTTGGATCGTCGCGCGCAAGCGCGCATCGAAATCGTGAATGATCGAGAAGAGTGTAATGAACGCGTCGTAAGACCGCTCAAAATGCGAAAAATAGCTGTGCACGTCGCCCGAGGCACCACCCAGCGTGAACATGTAATAGAGGTGGTCGCTGATGCCGAGATACCGCCACAGCTTCACCAGGGCCGCATCTCGTGACTCCTTCACCAACGGCTCAAGCCAGCGCAGATAGTCAAAGCAGGCCCACTGCATCGTGTTCCCGATGAAGCACGAGGTATCCTTCTCCAGGTCCGCCCACGAGATCGTCTCCAGATTGCGCACGTCGATCATGTCAGCCGCTGGGTACCGAGCAACGATCTCGGACGGTGTGGCGAATGCCAGCTCGTAGGCTAACACCTGCCGCGGGAAGTCCTGGAGGAATGCGAAGATGCCCGTGTCCGCCCAATGATGCTCGCCGAAGGTCTCGTAATCCATGAAGAGGTTGATACACTGCCCCGGTGTCGCGTTGAGCCAGGTGGCGTACTTCGAAGCGGTCAGCGGATGCTCCTCCCACTGCTTCGAAGAGAAGCGGAACCCGATGTCGTCCGTCAACTGGTAGTGCCGCAGGAGCACTTTGAGCTTCTTACAGCCAACGGGTGCGTATACATAATTCGGTGAGCGGCCATCGAGGACGCGCTCAACCCCCTCGGTCAGAATACCCGAATACCCGAGATCCTCCACGAGCTTCGCGATTCGGTTATTATAGAGCAACTCGGTATTCTCGAAGAAAGTGGGCAGAACGCCGATTCGATCCCGCATCAACTCACGATGCAGCCGTACTTGCTCGAGGAATTCGCCTTCGTTATCATAGAGCCCCACGAGCGAATGAAAGTACGTCTGATCCAAAAACTCCACGCGACCGGTCGCGGCCAGAGCCCTGAAGTCCTCCACGAGTTCATCGTACCCATACGCTTCACACTGCTCGAGGAAGACGCCCGTGATGCTAAACGTCACTTTGAAATCCTCGTGCTCATCGAGCAGCTGCAGCAGCAGCTCGTTCGTGGGTTGATAGCACTTCCGCGCCACCTTCGCAAAGATCTCCCGGTTCGCCGTATCATCGAAGTAGTAAGAGAAGAGGTCTTCTGCACGCAGCCCGCGTTTATACATGCGCTTGCTCCAGAAGTAGTCGTTCCGCAGTCGGAACGGTTGATGCACCTCAAAGCCGAGACAGATACTCTTCTTCTCCATAGCACGAACACCGGATGACGATCGTAAGATCTTTTTACATAATCGGAATACCATGGTTAAATAACCTTCGTTCCGGGATGGAGACCCATGAGCCAGATAACAGACCTCGAGGAACTCGTTGCCACGCTTCCACACGATGCTCGGGCGTTGTTCGACCGGTTTTATCGTCTCGAGCTCGCAACGGGCACGTTGAAGATCCCTGCGGAGATGGTGCCGTGGGTGAACGCGCGGTTTGGCGCAATCGAGCGAGTCGAGGCACAGCGAATCGTCTCTATCAAGAACCGGTTCACGGGTGAGCACAGCTTATTCAACCAGCTACGAACCGAACGTCCGATTGAGGCACGATCACCGGTGCACCTGACTGAACTGGATGAGAAAGAGCACTGCCTCTTCTGCCGGCCCGAGACGAGCACGCCCACCGATGCGTTCGGCAGGATCACGGGCAACTATTGCGTCACCGCTGGCAATATCGCGAAATATGACGCGCTTCACAGCCTGGTCATCTTCAAGGAGCACAATCCACTGATCATCCAGAAGGAGTGGCTTGCGGATTATCTGAGCACCGCAGAGCGGTGGTTCGAAGCGGTCGTCCGGTATCATTCCGGTCCCGCGCTCCACAAGTTCTTCCTCTGGAACTGTCTCTGGAGAGGCGGCGCGTCCATTATCCATGGTCATATGCAGCTCATGGCCGCGAGCGAGCGTTATGGGAGATTAGCCGCGCTTGAAGCGGCGATCGGGACCTATGACCGCTCGTTCAACGGCGATTATCTCGCGGATCTGATCGCGGTGCACGAGCACGTAGGCCTGGCTCGACAGGAGGGGCGCGAAACTATTCTCTGCTACCTTACTCCGGTAAAGGAGAAGGAGCTCGTCATCGTGAGCAGCGCGGCGCGGAGTGAGGAGATGGCAGAGACCCTCTATGCTGTTCTCCAGCGCTATCTCAAGCTCGGGGTGCAGTCGTTCAACCTAGCGATCTTCCAACTGGATGGCCGGCACATCGTCCGGCTCGTAGATCGCGGCTCGCTGGCGGACAGGAATTCGGATATCGGCGCTATGGAACTCTATGCGGCCACCGTTATCGCCTCCGACCCCTTTAAACTCGCGGACGCGATCATGCAGTATTAGCTTATACCCTGCTCGGTGGCTCCGCGCTGCGCGAGCGTGATGACATCCTCGGCCGTGACAAGGAAGGCGTCGGAGTACCGTAAGCCCGGTGGGATCGTCAATCCTGGGTTGACTCGAGTTTGGACAAGCGAGCAGCCAGCGCCTATGGTGACCGCATTGCCGATCACCGAGTTTGACTCGATGCTCGTGGGGTGCTCTGGCGTCGAATCCACCAGCACTTTCCGGCCCACAATGCTCTCGCTAATACGCGCGTTATCTCCGATGCGAGCAGCATCCATGATTGCAGAACGTTCCACTCGCACGGATTCGCCGAGTATGCAGAAATTGTCGATATTCGAATCAGCAATGGTGCAGAAATCGCCGATTCGCGTATGCCGCCCGATGAGTGCTGCGCCCTCGATCGCTAACTTCCGCTCCTGATATTGCTGCACGATCGCTTCTCGACGCTTGATCGAATCCTCGCTGTAACCCTGCACCCAGACATTTCGATCTGGCGCGATCTTCGGCTCCAGAACGCGGATGTTAAGCGCGCCATGGAGCACGTCGTGCATCGCCTTCAGATACCGTTCCGGACTACCCAGGTCGTACCAGACGGCCAGCTCGTACCCGTAGACCGGATAGCCGTTATCCACGAGGTACGGGATGAGATCGAACCCGAAATCGAGCCGGCCCCGCTCTTCTCTGAGCCGCCTGATCGCCTCACCAGCCACGATCTTCCGCACCTCAGGTGAAAGGAGATAAATGCCTGCGTTGGCGAGCTTGCTCGGCGCTTCTGCTGCTGCGGGCTTCTCAATGAAACGCTTGATACGCATATCGAGACCTAAATCCGCGATCCCGTATTGCTCCACCTGCTCGACTCGCGTGAGTGCAATGGTCATCATCGCGCTCCGCTCTTCGTGCGCGCGGATGAACTCGCGAAGCACGAGGTCGAAGAGATTATCGCCCTGAATAACGAGTACTGGCTTTTGGACGTCGTAGTACTCGACATTAAGCCGGTAGGAATCCGCGCTGCCCTTGTCATCCAGATTGGGCTGGTGCTTGATGTGCACCCGCGGTTGGATCTGGTACTTGGCAGAGAATCCGATGCCCTCGCCATACTGATCGAAGAGGTTCGTGTAGTTGGTGTACCCGCCTTCGCCGAAGATGAAGTTCCGCACGCCCTGCTCAGCGAGCGTGGCCATCGGGAACTCCAGCAACGGGCGATTCAGGAACCTGACACAGGGCTTTGAAATGTCATTTGTCAGTGGCCGTAACCGCTTGGCCTGGCCGCCGACGGGAATAAAGCAGCGGAGGTTCGCGATCTCCATACTCTCGTTAAAGGGTGCCATGGCTTATGAGCCCTTCGAGCTGGTCGAGCTTGATCTGTCCATACGCCACATTCTCCACTGCATCGACATAATTCTCGATCTTATTGGACCATGAGAAGCTCTCAGCCAACTGATATGCGCGCCGTTTCAACGCTATGAGCTCGTCATATTCCAGATCCCACGCCATCAAGAGGTAGTCCTTCAACTGCTCGGCAATCTCATCAGCGCGCTTATCCTTCATGGGCAGCACATAGATACCGTCCTTCTCATCACCGCGACCCATTGATTTCAGCTCCTCACCCAGACCCGAGAAATCGCTCGTTACCGCGACACAGCCCTGCGCGGCTGCTTCAATCGGGGTCAAGCCAAAGGGCTCGTACCGGCTGGGGAAGACGCCGATGTCGCAGCCGTTAACAAAGTCGAAATAGTTCAGATACAGCGGCAGCTGGCTCGCACTGAGATACGACGGGACGATGATCATCTTCACCCGATCCTCCGCCCGGTTCCGCAAGCCCAACTGCCAGCAGAGATCAAGAATAGGGTCCTTGTCGTACGCGTAGTCATGCGTTGCCAGTGGTGGATACTCGCTCCTTGCACGGATCTCCGGGATCTCAAAGGCATCGTTCAAGATCGCTGCCATCGTTATATTCTCCTTGATCAGCTTCGCCAAGCTGGTATCCAGGATCCTCCGCTCGTTCTGTGAAACCGCCTGCGTCAGCAGCTCGGCGAGATAGTCAGAAACCGGCTCGAGCATGCTCCTGATTCTCCGATACTGCATCTTCGTTCGCAGTACCGCTTCGTTGAGCCCCGTCGTCCGTGTGGGCACGAGCATAAAGGCGTAGACCTGCTTCGTGTCCGCACGATCTCGAAGCGCCTCATTCAACTTCGCCATCGCACTGATGAAGAGGTCAAAGCCCTTGTTCACGAACTCGTACCGCCCCGAGGTCATCACGATCAAGCTCTCCTGCTTCCCGATCGTGTAATGTGGCGAGAGCATCACCCGCATGAATTCATGGATGGTCTTCTTATGCACCGCATGAACCTTCCGAATATCATTGAAGTCCCGACCTTCAGGCAGTTGAATACCGTTGGTCAGTACGATATCCGGCGCTTTACCAAGGTAGTACGCCGCTTCGTACGCCACTGAGTGCGAGACCGTGGCAAAGAGGTCAGAGATCTCCGCGGCGGCAACTTCCGTGAAGTGCGTCGCCTGCACGCCCCGCTCGTACGCGCTCACGGTCGTCTCCTGGGAATGCTCTCGGGCCTCTGCGCGTATCTTCATAACCACACTCTCGCCTCGGGCGCTGTCTACCCGACCGTGCGTGGTCGCATGCGTGACGAAGATGGTACGATACGGCAGATTAAACACCTTCTTCCTGAAGATAACACCGGCAGAGAGCCATTCGTGCGCGATGACCACCGCCTGCTTATCTCGGTACAGTGCAGTGCCCATGAGCAGCTCAATCAGCCTGCCGGCCATTTCTGACCACGTTATCGCCTCGTCATAAAAATAATCGCTCGTATAACTGTCTATCTGAAAGAGCTCCCAATTACGACGCTTTATCAGGTGCACCATGGTATCCATCCGATTTTGGTCGGTTGACTCGACACCCAGAACCAGTCGGTTGTAGCTCTCATCCGCGGCCGTTCGGTTCATATACTCATGCGCGTCCAGGAGTATACAGGGCACACACCGTCCACCCTTCCACTGCCCATAGTAAGCCCTGATCCCTTCGGTTGCAAAGCGGTTAAAAATAGCTTCCAGCTCGACAGGTGGTCGCTGCTCCTCGAGATCGGGCGGCGAGGTCGCATGATTGTACAGGCCAATGGCGAGATAGTTCGGGAATCGCGCCTGCATCACGGCCGCTTTCGACGCGAGCACCCCGTAAATGCCACCTACTTTGTTACAGACCTCGTTAGATACTTCTACCACCAGTAATCCATCAGTCTCGCGGCGCGTCGTTGAAGTCATGCACTATCCCTTTTAATACTCCCGTTTTAAGTATTTATAACTTGGGTGCGCATTTTTTACCATTTACTCATTCCGCTTCCAGAGGAAGTGGGTGCTCGGAGGTCGGTCAGCAGAAATGGAATCACTGCGTATCGGGATGTTCTCCTGGGAGAGCTTATATTCCGTGAGGGTGGGCGGGATCGCGCCGCATGTCTCTGAGCTTGCGGAATCACTGGTAGCCCGCGGTCACGAGGTGCACGTCTTTACCCGAATCGGGGGTCGGAGCGAGTACGACGAGATCAACGGTGTGCATTACCAGCGGTGCCCGCATGATCAATCAGGGGGCGTTGTCGCGCAGATGGATCGTATGTGTGCGGCGATGGTGTCCCGGTTCGACGCGGTGCAGCAGCTTTTCGGACGATTTGATGTTCTTCACGGCCATGATTGGCATCCTGTGCTCACATTGAACGAGCTGAAGTGGAAACACGGCGTGCCCTACGCGCTCACCTTTCATAGCACCGAGTGGGGCCGGAACGGTAACACGGTCGGGGATTGGTGGGAATTCCGCGAGATCTCACATCGTGAATGGCTCGGAGGGTACGAATCGGCCGCGGTGGTCGTCACCTCGCCGAACCTGAAG
>JAFGKP010000052.1 GCA_016928455.1 Methanomicrobia archaeon | reverse complement strand
GCCGTATAGGGCAGCTCATCCAGCGGTAACGGGAACTTCAAGAGCAGCTTCATGAGTTCTTATCCTCTTATACTTCTCTCTCTGGAGGTATATAAAACGTGGAGCGGGAAAGGAGGAAATCACCCGCTCACGTACCACCGGAGCTCGTTTTGACTGCTTAGCGGAAAGAACGTTTGGTTGCAACTATTTCTGTGATCACACGTTCATTACAAAAAGGTGAGGGCTATGAGAGCGCGCATCCGGGATTTCGTGATCACGCAGCAGGACTGGATCTTCTCCGTGGTTGGCTACGACCTCGGCGGCGAGTACCTCCCGTGCTTTTTGCGCTATGTCCCCGACGCGCAGGGCGATAGGATTTCAGACCGCGGCAGCTACCGCAAGCTGGATTTTCACGAGGCCTACGAGTTCTTACGCCGCCATCGGCCCGAGTACGTGAGGGATGTGCATGCTGTACCGCTGGATGATGTGCAGGAGTTATTGCGGCCTGAGGAGCAGTTGCCACGCATCGCCGCGCAGAACGAGCAGGTCAGTGCCATCTATGAGTTACTCGCTCAGCATACTATCCCCCGCGGACAGATCGGGATCACCGGCTCGTATCTCTGCGGTCTCAACACCGCCACCTCAGATCTCGATTTTGTCATTTACGGCCGCCGGCACTTTGACAGGGCGCGAGCGGCGGTGCAGGCTGCGACCGCCGCCGGGCGCCTGACCGCGATAACCGAAACGCTCTGGCGCAGGATATACGCGAAACGGCGGCCGGAATTGAGCTATGAGCGTTTCCTCGCACATGAGCTCCGGAAGCAGCACCGCGGGGCGCTCGGTGATACGTACTTTGATGTGCTGTACGTACGTAACGCGGATGAGCTCCGAGCACTGAACCCGAGGAATTACGAGCGGGGCAACAAGCTCGGGTACCAGACGATCACAGCACGGGTAACTAATTCCCGGTTCGCGTTTGACAGTCCCGCGATCTATGAGCTGGAGCATCCCGAGATCGCCAGGATCCTCTCCTTCACCCATACCTACGCCGGGCAGGCGGTGGCCGGAGAATTGGTAGAAGCTCGTGGCGTGCTGGAACGAACAGCGGCTGAAACGCGATTGGTCGTGGGCACGACACGCCAAGCAGAGGGGGAGTGGATCCGCTCACTCGCCCTTGGATAATAAGCTCGTAGCTGAATATAAGCCATCGAGAGAGGTGCTATATGGAACTGAGCATACGAATACTGAGCGAAACGGAGCAGGAGACGCGGCTACGAGTCGCGGACGGCGTTACGTACGAGCAGGTTCTGGAGGTGCTGGGGATCAACCTTGAGCAGGTACTCGTGCTCCGCAACGGCGTGCCCGTGCCTGATGACGAACGCGTGGCTGAAAAAGGAGTGTTCGACGCAAAAATCACGATCATCCGAATCGTCTCTCGCGGCTGACTGACTGAATGCATGAATACGTGAGCGCACCGGCAGCGGCTCACCGTTCCGTTAACTCAGCTGGGCGTATCACGCCGCGCTCGGTAATCACCGCTTCGATCAGCTCGAATGGTGTGAAATCGAAGGCCGGGTTGTAGACGCGGACATCCCGTGGCGCAAGCTGGTTCGTACCGCAATATATGAGCTCTTCAGGAGCTCGCTCCTCTATCCGCACCTCTTCCGAAAGCCGCTTCAGGTCGAACGATGAGCACGGTGCCGCGACATAAAATGGGATCGCGTGCGCCTTCGCGACCACCGCGTGCATGTACGTACCTATTTTATTGAAGACACCGTCCCGAACTACCCGATCAGCGCCGACGATTACCTTATCCACGATCCCCTGGCGCATTACGGCGGCGCTCATGCTGTCCGTAATGAGCGTGACCGGAATGCCGTCCTGGAGAAGCTCCCAGGCAGTGAGTCGCGAGCCCTGATTAAGTGGCCGCGTCTCGCAGGCGAGCACTTCGATTCGTTTCCCCTGCGCTACCGCGGTCCGCACCACCCCCAGCGCGGTGCCCCACTCCACGCACGCGAGCCGGCCCGCATTGCAGTGCGTCAGCACGACGTCACCATCTTCCAGCAGCGCACTACCGTGCTCGCCAATCTGCCGATTCACCACCACGTCTTCCTCCGCGATCTGTCTCGCTTCGGCCAGCGCGTACGCCACGCGTTCACTTCTGCTCGCGCCTTTTAGTGCGGCCTGGAACGCTCGATCAACACCGTAAGCGAGGTTAACCGCAGTAGGCCGCGCTGCTCGCAGCTTATTCACCATTTGCCTCAGTGAACGGTCGTCCGGTGCGTTCATACAGGCCAGAACCACGCCAAACGCACCGGCAGCGCCCAAAGCCGGTGCGCCTCTTACCTTCAAGCTCTGGATCGCTTCGATCAGCGTATCTGCCTTAGCGCACGTTACGATCCGGTACTCAGCTGGCAGCAGCGTCTGATCAATGAGTGCCACCAGCTCGCGCTCATCATCCCAGGCAATCGTTCGCATCATTACTGCCTCTTATTACTTTTACCATGGAAGGGGGTAGATTAAATAGAGCAAAGCGATGCGGTGCGCCGCGTGCAAAGATAAGGCCTGTGCAACGGGCAAGGACTGCTGCACGGAGAGTACGAACGTTGTAAAGGCGACATACGCGAGCGATAGCGACGTGCTTAAGTCGTTAGAGGTGGCGACGCAGATAGAGTCGCGGTACTATATGCAGAAGACGCGGGTGGAGGAATTGATCCTTTACGCGCAGGGGATGGGCTATAAGAAGCTGGGCGTTGCCTTCTGCATCGGGCTGGCACAGGAAGCAGCGACGCTTTGCGCGATCCTCGAACGTGACTTTGAGGTCTCCTCGGTCTGCTGCAAGCTCTGCGGGATTGACAAAGCGTATTTCGGCCTGGAACGGCTTCACGCAGGTGCTGAGAATGAACCGAAGAGCGAGGCCATGTGCAACCCGATCGGGCAGGCACTCATCCTGAACAGGGAACGAACTGATCTCAATATCATCCTCGGCCTGTGTATCGGGCATGATACGATATTTACCGCATACTCCGAGGCCCCGGTAACAACGCTGGCTGTTAAGGACCGCGTGCTCGCGCACAATCCGCTCGGCGCTTTATACTCTAACTATTATCTCAGCAAGCTGCGAGAATCTGGATGTAATAAATAAAAAGCACTCATTTCATTCTTTGTCAAGTCAGGATGAATCAGGCCTTTGATCACTGCTTTGCTAACGAGAAGTCTTCAAAACGTATGTTTATCCCCCAGATTATCCTATCTAAATCAGGAGAAGCCCACTGTAACTTTCTCTCTTGATAATATCAGCAAAATATATGCGTTTTTCTTTTCGTGCCGGTTTTCTTTTTTGAAAAAGAAAACGGGCAAAATAAAAAACAAAAAGGAGAGGGATAAAAAAGCCCCTCCCTAACCTTTCTACTTTTTGTGTGTAGTATAGAGTAGCTTACTTCCGGATCCTCAGTACGAGGAAGGCGATTGCTAACAGGCCTGCAATGGCGAATAGCGCCTCGAAGCCTGGCTCTTCAGGTGTCGGTGTCGCTGGTGTTGGTGTTGCTGTTGGCGCTGCAGTTGGCGCTGGTGTTGGTACTGGTGTTGCGGTTGGCGCTGGTGTTGGTGTTGCAGGTGCTGGTGTTGGTGTTGCAGGTGCTGCCGCGCCGATTCTCACCGTCGCGGCATCCGTGTTCCCATCGCCATCGTCTGCCGTTATGGTGTAGGTACCTTCCGCTGCACCCTCGGTATCGATGGTGACGGCAAAGGTACCGTCTTCGACCTCGGTAACATCGCCCGCGAGCACGCTCGGCCCATCAATTGAGACCAATATGCTTGTATCATCAGCCCGGTTCGTTGTCCCGGTGACGTTGAGCGGCTCACCTTCTGCGACATCCGCAATCTCATCCAGCATGATCCACGCACTCTGAACCCTGAACTGCATGATGGCATACAGATCATCGCTCCCGGCTGCGTCCCAGAGATCGCTCGCCAGAATGTCGAGTATCTGATCGGCCGTTTTACCACCGAGTTCGCCATCATAGTAGTCAGAGAGATCATCGTCTATGTCTTTCCCGAAAACACCGTCGTCGCCTTTAGCTACAACGACTGTTGTGTACGTACCCGTGTCGGTATCGGTATTCGTCGTGAAAACTTCGTCCTCTTCAAAGGTATCGTCATCTTCGTCCACCGCTATTTCTTCAAAAGTGTCGTCGTTTGTCATGATCTGCGAGCCACCCTTTGGTCCGAAGACGAGCACGGCCACTTCGTCAGCACCCGCCGCTTTACCGCTGATGCCGTAATCCTCATCCTCGGTGGTTAACACGTCATCGTCTTGCTCCGCCGTGAGATCACCGGAGACTAACCGTATGACGATAGAGGCGTCGGTATCTTCGTCATCGCCTAAATCTTGATCATCTATACGATCACCATCCTCATCCACTCTGTCAACGATGACCTCGATTTTGACACTGCCTGTTCTCCTCAGCTCTGTTATTTCTGCACCATCGCCCGTCTTGATGTCAAAGTCAAATTCGCCATCATCTATGTCCTCGTTATCTGCGAAAAGCACATCTTCAACGAAGATATCAACCTCCTTTCCGGTGCTCGAGGTACCTTCCAGTTCGATGTCCTTTCCAAGGATTACCGTCCGGTCCACAATGAGCTCTACGTCCCGCTCGCTTACATCGATATCAATGTCATCTTTTGTGTCTTCATCGGCCTCTAATTGCACCTCGACGTTTACCTTCTTGTCATCATCGAACTTCATTACAAAGGTAAACGCACCGTTCTCGTTGGTCGTGAACACCTTCACTGTTGCTCCGCCATCTTGAGAATACTTGCCATCTGCTTCTCTAAATAGAGAATCCGCATCGTCTACATCGGGAACCTTTTCCTTGCCATCCACCATAACCGCAACGTCCGGCTTGTCAGTCAGGATAATGATGTCTTCTTTCGGCGGCCCCTGTACGGTAAACTTGATTTCCTGGCCTACGTTTGGCTCTTCGTTACTTGCGGTTAACGTGATATCCCTCTTGTATATCGTAAAAGTAACGGTGTTTGAACTTGCCTCTAAGCCATCTGCCTGGGCCTTGTCCGTCTTGATATAGAGCTCGAATTCGCCCGTATCGAAGTCTGTAGTATCGAGCGTAAATCCATCAATAACGCCCAACTCCAGATCTTCTATTGCATCGCCCGCTCCGTCAGACTTACGGGTGTAGCCGTCCGGCTCCGTCAACTTGATATCTGCCTGAGCTCCGTCGGGTATATTGGTGGTGACCGCAATGTCCAGTATCTCGCCCTCAGTTGTTGAGGTAACGGTATCTCCTTGCAGCTTAAGCGAGACGGTGAACGTCAGAGCAGCAACTGACAGGGTTGTCTCACCAGCATCCTGGAAACTGTCACCATCGCTATCCACATAGTACGTACCTGGCGTTGTAAAGAGTTTTGAGTCAAAATTATCCGTAGCACTGCCAATAACCACACCTTCAACAGTATCCGGAGCCTTGCCCACAATACTGTCACCTATGTCAGTACCCTGGAACGCTAACTTCTGACCGATGATTACGGTATTTGATGTACCTACGGTGATCTCATTTTTATCGCCCGTGCCCGCAGTCGCTGCAGGCGCGAAGGCCGCGAAGATCGATGCGATCATAATCAGTGCCATCGCAATGCCTATCATCTTTGTCTTCATCTTTTTCGTTTTCACCTCCTAATTTTTTTCCAAAAGAAAAGGGGGTATATAAAGGTTTCGGTTCAGCCTGCCCGCTTCCGCGTCGGATGCATATCCAGCATCCAGCTTCGCTTCTACCGTTGCCTTCATTCCTTCCGCCCCTTTTGCTCTTAGTTATCTTTTACACCATATATATGCTTTTATCTTTTTCGGTTTCTCAGCATCATTTATAAAGCGCACTGCCGCCTGCGCTCCCACCCCCATCCGAGATGGATGTGATACTGTTAACACCTTCGCTTTATATTAGTTTCGCTTTGCCCAAGTTACGGTGGATGCGTAATACGGGCGGAGATTATGGAAGAGGCGCTTCCCATCGCCCTTATGGACGCTTTGCCATGGCCTGTACATCGTCTGGCTCTCCTGCATGCTTCGCGCGTGATTTTATAGAAACACGCGTATTGGTACATCACGCTGGTTTCGGGGAACGGGCATGATCATCGGTATCACAGGAACGCCGGGAACGGGCAAGACGAGCGTCTGCCGGAGCGGTGCGGTTGCGTGCCTCGACCTTACTAGCGTGGTGGAGACGAAAGGTTTTTACACCGGCGTAGATCCCGATCGGGGCAGTTTGATCGCTGATCTCGAACGGCTGGGCGATTACGTGCGCCGGAAGGAAGCTGCTGCAAACGGAAGCGTGCTCGTGATCGAGGGGCATCTGGCGCACCTGCTCAAGCCTGCTGTGGCCATTGTGCTCCGCACGCATCCTCATGCACTCGTTGCGCGCCTCACGCGGAAGGGCTTCTCCACGCGGAAGATCCAGGAGAATCTCGAGGCTGAGGTGCTCGATCTCATCCTGGCAGAAGCGGTCGAGCTGTGCGAGACCGTATACGAGGTGGATACCAGCGGCAGGAGCGTGGCAGAAGTGGCATCCGTGGTACGCACGATCATCGCTGCTGAGACGGAAGAGGGCGCCGAACGGGGCCGAAGCGCAGCACTCAGGGAGCGATACAAACCGGGCTCGGTGGACTGGTCTGACTGCATCGAGGAGATCTGTCTGCAATCGTCTCGCTGTGGATCAAACGAATGAGCAGGAACCGGTTGTGTGCGAGCAACACTTCATTTTTCCTCGTGTATGGTTTTCTTCAGATAGATTTGATAGAGTAATGTAGGAAGGAATAGGGTTACCATGGCACTTGATTCGCTCCTGCGAGGCGTGGTCGATAAGCTCGGATTCATTCGGGTGGCGGTACGCTTGCTCGTGGCATGCGGGGTCTCACCGAACCTGCTCTCACTTCTCTCACTCCTGTGCGCCGCACTGGCAGGCGTTGCGTTCGCCCTCTCCGACGGCGGCCGCAGCTCGATTACCGTTTGGCTCGTCCTCGCCGCACTTTTTGTCACGCTCAACGCGGTTCTTGACGGGCTTGACGGGCTGGTCGCCCGCGAGATGGGCAACGCGAGCAGCAAGGGCGATTTCCTCGATCATGTGGTCGACCGCTATGCGGATCTGTTGATGATCGGTGGTATCGTCCTCGGCCGCTATGCGCCCTGGCAGATCGGTCTTCTGGCGCTCGTTGGGGTTCTGCTCGCTTCGTATATGGGCACCCAGGCGCAGGCAGTGGGGATCGGCCGGATGTACAGCGGGCTTCTCGGGCGAGCGGATCGAATCGCGCTTATTCTGGGCGCGACGGTACTCACGGTGATCTATCCATTTCCTCTGCCTGCTTCGGGGCCCGTGAGCTTCTCCTTCCTCGGCTGGGCTCTTGTCATCATCGCTCTGCTCGGGCACGCGACCGCACTCCAGCGATTCGTGAACACCTGGCGGCAACTTTGAACTGCGTCAGTATACCTACTCCAAATAAATGCACACGATGTTGCCAAAGAAAGCGGTGACGGCTGCACTACACATTCAGGATCCTGAGTGCGAGCAGGGCGGCGTTTTTACCGTTGTCTACACCCACCACGCCGACCGGTACGCCCGGTGGCATCTGCACCATGGAGAGCAGCGCATCCAGACCCAGCAATTTCCCGCTCACCGGCACGCCGATGACCGGTTTTGCGGTCTTCGCGGCGAGCACGCCCGGCAACGCGGCTGACAGGCCGGCAATCGCGATGAAGACCGCAACAGAGTCTTCATTCGCTTTTACGTACCGATCCAGCTCCTCGGGGTTCCGATGCGCGGAAAGCACCTGCACCTCATACGGAATGTGGTGCTCCTTCAGGACCGCTATCGCTGAATCAGCCACCGCCTGGTCGCTCTTCGAGCCTATAATGATCGCTATTTTTCGCATGGCTAGCTAGCTACGCACGAGGCATTTGAGCTTCGCACGCTCATCCAGTACGCTCGTGAATTCGTCCTGATCACGGATATGCTCCAGCTCGTCCTTCCCGATCAGGGCCGTGTTATCGATCTGGACATACTTGCTCCGTCCGTTCACCACGAATACCGACCTGGTCTGCATCACGCGTGATACGCTGCTCAGGATACGCGCGCGCCTGAGCATCTGCTCCGAGTAGTCACTGATCCCGGTGAGGATCTTCTCAGACTCTTCGCGCGCTTTTATGGGTGGCTCGGTGAAGGACACCGCGCGGAATGGGGCATACGCGGTCGTAAAGATCGCGAATCCGAGCTCTTGCATCATGTCCAGGATCCGGCGCTCGAGACGTGAAACAGCTTCTTCCGGGCCTTCCGTCAGGACCGCTGCAGGCGGCTCCTCACGCTCGGCTTTGAGGAACTCAAGCGGCGCAATGAGGATCGTATCCAGGAGCTCTTCGAGCTTCAGCGCGATCTCTATCGTCGTCCCCATGCTTCCCTCTTCGTACTTGCTGATACTCCGTTTCGAGACACCCAATTTCGAGGCGAGATCGCCGAACGATAACGCTTTCTCCTCCCGTGCCGCCTTCATCGCAGTCCCATCGATGGTAACATAGACGCCGCCAGTAGCAGAGAAGACATAAGGCTCAACGCCGTCAACCATGTAATTGTGAAGTGTATGCGGGTTCACTGCCGGAATACCATAGCGATGGTAGACCACATCGTCCTCCAGGAAGGCAGCACCGCTCCGCTCACCAATGACGAGCGGCGAGGCAAGCAGATAGAAGGCCACACGCTTGATGCTCCGCGCGACCTCCTCATTGAGCCCGTCTATGTTACGCATGATCTTGGCCAGCAGCGTGAGCTCGTTCCGCCGTGCCGCGAGATCGAAGCTTCTCGCTTCGCAGCGCTGTGAGACGATGAAACCCGCTTCCTGCAGGATTTCCAGTACCCGTACGATCAATTCCTCCTTCATGGTGCCTGCCCCGAATGGATACACGGCCGATTTCTGCGCTTTACCGTAATAGTTATAAGGAGTCCAGTTATTCGATACTGGTTGAGAGTTCCCGTGCACGTTTCGTTGCCGCGCTCACCGCATGCATCATCGCGGCCTTTACGTTTCGCGCCTCCATCGCATAGAGCCCGCGCATGGTCGTCCCCCCGGGCGACGCGGTCATCTCCTGGAGCGCTACGGGTGTAGTTCCCGCGAGCACCAGCTTCGCTGCGCCCTGCGCGGTCTGAGCGGCAATAGCGAGTGCGAGCTCGCGTGGCAGGCCTTCGCAGACCCCGCCTGCGGCCATCGCGTCAATCACCGCGGCGAAGAACGCAATGCCACTGCCACTCAAGCCGGTAATTATATCAATATCATGTTCCTTTACGGTATATACAGCACCTATTGCGCCTAATACCGCTTTCGCCACTGCTTCATCCGCATCGTCGGCGTAGGTGCCTTTCGAGAGCGCGGTTACCGATTCTCCGATAAGCGCACCGATATTCGGCATCACGCGAATCACACGCTTTCCCTCACCCAGCACCCGTTCGATCGTCTTCGTCGGGACGCCGGCAGCAACGGTAATGAGCAGTTTATCCTTGCCCAGCACCGGTGCGATCCCTTCGAGTACTGCACGTACGTCCTGGGGCTTTACGGCCAGGAGGATCACGTCAGAACGCTCAGCCACCTCGAGGTTGCTCGTGCACACGAGCACGCGAGGTTTGAACTCACCGGCGACTAATTCGAGCCGCTCGCTACGCACGTCACTGATGAACAGTGGTCCGCTGACGTGCTCAGCAGCCAGCAGCCCCCGCAGAATAGAGGCCCCTATGTTACCAACGCCGATAATCCCGATCTTCTTTCCCCTCACGCTTGCCCCGGTCATTCCTTCAGCGGATTGATAAGCACCACATTATTGCCACGGAGAATAACAGAGCCGAGCAATCGCTTTTTCTCGCCCGCGAGTATCTCGTTCGCGCCACTCAGATGCAGATTCAAATAGTCGTCCACCGAGGTGAGCACACCCTCCAGCACGCACTGCTCACCCTTCATCTCCACGTGGATCTTTCTCCCCACGAGACTCTGAACTTTTTTGTTCGGAAACATCGTCTCAGACTCCTCT
>JAFGKP010000004.1 GCA_016928455.1 Methanomicrobia archaeon | reverse complement strand
TTCTCCTGCTCTGGTTCTGTCATTTTCTTCGGCTTCCTCCTTTTCGCTCTCGATCTCCGAGCCTCACAGCGCGCTCAAGCCAGGCACGACAATCGCCTGCTCACCCACGACGAAGATCGCGTCCTCCCGGCTCTCAAAGCTCTCACCATTGCCACCCGCTTTTATCCGCACAACGTTCGGCTGTGGGCTGTGCACGCGTTTGATCTCTTCGATCTCACCAGTCTGCGCCGAGTGCCTGCCTCCAATAACTACAACCTGGCTCCCTTCCTTGTACCGGTAGTGCTCCATGATCTTGTTATCAGGAATGGAGATCAGAAGCGAGTCGTGCGTGTGGATCTCCGCGCCGGCCTCGTCCATTATGAAATTCCGTCCGTCATGACAGTTGAGCTGTGTCCGGCCA
Source organism: Methanomicrobia archaeon (assembly GCA_016928455.1). Classification (GTDB taxonomy): domain Archaea; phylum Halobacteriota; class Syntropharchaeia; order Alkanophagales; family Methanospirareceae; genus JACGMN01. The sequence goes on along the minus strand of JAFGKP010000004.1, from coordinate 8,110 downwards.
CCTTTGACCATGCGTTTGCCGTTCACCCGACAGAGCTTCTTCGACGCAGCCGCCTCATCGATTCCCACAAGTGCTAACCGGTCATTCTTGTCCAAGAGCACCAGATAGTGCGCCTTAATCAGGGGAATAGAAAGGATGTCAAAGACACCGACGGGGAATTTATGCTCTTTTCGCACCGTGCCGTTGACAATCACATTACCGTCACGCAGTATCCGCTTCGCCTCTCTGCTATTGTCCGCCAGCTGCAGCATATCTCGCACAATCATGAGCAGAGGCATGCTCGTATCCGTTGGATGCGGCCCTGGCCTCGAACTCACCACCCACTTCGATGTCTTCCGTGCTATCTTCCAGCTCCGTGGCGCTGCTATCCGCTTTTGATGCTTTTCCATTTTCCTACCTTTCCTCTTATCAATATAACCTGATTACGCATAAGCATGTCTCACCAAATCCTCTGCTCGTGCCTCAAACTCCTGCTGCGCACCCGGGCCCGAGGTCGGCTTCACGGTCCGTATCGCGATCTCAAAATGCCGCTTGCGTACCACGATCTTCTTGAGCGTGTCGCGCAGCTGCTCTTCTGTAACTCCAGCGACGAGGAACTCACGTAAAGCAGCCATCACCGCCTCTTTCACGATCGCTGCGATATCCGCACCGACATACGTATCGGTCATCGCCGCGAGCTCGTTGCTCGAGACATCCTCGCCGATGGGCTTCCCCCGCAGATGCACCTCAAAGATCTCCTTCCTCGTCTCTTTATCCGGCACCTGGATATAAATCAGACGATCGAGTCGCCCTGGCCTGAGCAGCGCGGGATCAACCATATCCGGTCGGTTGGTCGCTGCGATCACGATCACGTCCTTCAACTCTTCCAGACCGTCCATCTCAGTCAGGATCTGCGAAACCACCCGCTCAGTTACGTGCGAGTCGAATCCTATCCCCCGCACGGGTGCGATCGAGTCGATCTCGTCGAGGAAGATGATACAGGGTGAGGCTTGCTTCGCTTTCCGGAAGACCTCGCGGACTGCGCGTTCTGATTCACCAACCCACTTCGAGAGCAGCTCCGGTCCCTTGATCGAGATAAAATTCGCCTCGCTCTCGTTTGCGACCGCCTTGGCGAGCATCGTCTTGCCCGTGCCCGGCGGCCCAAACAGGATAATGCCCTTCGGCGGTTTGGTATTGAGCTGCGCAAAAGCATCAGCATACTTAATCGGCCACTCCACGACCTCCTTCAGTTCCTGCTTCACACGATCCAGACCGCCAATGTCCTGCCACTTTACGTTCGGCACCTCAATAAAGACCTCGCGCAGTGCTGAGGGCTCCGTGTTCTTCAGAGCCGCGGTGAAATCATCATTCTGCACCGTCAATCGCTCCATAACCTCTGGCGGGATGTCCTTCTCAATATCAATCTCCGGTAAGATTCGCCTGAGCGCATGCATCGCTGCTTCCTTGCATAAGGTCGCAAGGTCCGCGCCGACAAACCCGTGCGTGATATTCGCCACCCCTTTGAGATTGACATCATCAGCAAGCGGCATACCACGGGTATGCACCTGTAAGATCTCATCGCGGCCGTTCCGATCTGGAATGCCGATCTCTATTTCGCGATCGAACCGTCCACCCCTTCGTAAGGCCTCATCAAGCGCATTCGGCCTGTTCGTGGCCCCGATGACCACGACCTGCCCGCGCGATTCCAGCCCGTCCATCAGCGAGAGCAATTGCGCGACCACGCGCCGCTCGACCTCACCGGTTGTCTCGCCACGCTTCGGTGCGATGGAGTCCAGCTCGTCAATGAAGATGATGGAAGGTGCATTCTTCTCAGCTTCCTCAAAGATCTCACGCAAGTGCCGCTCGCTTTCACCGTAGAACTTACTCATGATCTCCGGACCGGAGATCGAGTGGAAATTCGCGTCCGTCTCGTTGGCCACGGCCTTTGCGATCATCGTCTTGCCCGTGCCCGGAGGTCCATGGAGGAGCACGCCCTTTGGCGGCTCGATCCCCAGCCGCTCGAAGAGTTCCGGATGTCTGAGCGGTAATTCGATCATCTCCCTGATCATGCTGATCTCGCGCCTCAGACCACCGATATCCTCGTAGGTCACACGCGGTACAGCTAAGGCCTCTGCTCGTGCCTCGCGGAGAACGATCTCGGTATCGAGGTTCGGAATGACCGTGCCGATGGGAACGGTATTGGTAACGACAAATGAAACGGGATTGCCAAGCAATTCAACCCGAATAATCTGACCTTTTGTGATGGGAACGCCCTTTAACCGGCTCAATAGATATCGCTCACCGCCTGCGATCCGGATCGGCTGCGTCGGTGCGAGCGTAATTCGTTTCGCTCCTTTCGCCATCGTCTGCCGTATCCGAACTCGGTCATCAATGGCGACGCCCGCATTACTCCTGATATTCCCATCAATGCGAATAATGGACTTGCCACTGTCCGGCGAGTACGCAGGGTGTACAATCGCGGTAGCAATGCTCTTGCCTTCGATCTCGATCACGTCTCCGGGAATGAGCCCGAGCGATCTCATCGTCTCCGTATCGATTCGTGCAATCCACCGACCGGCATCACGATGATACGCCTCTGCCACCCGCAGTACCACCGATTTTTCCTTATCCTCTTCTGGCCCCATCATTCACCTAGTTTTATATCTTTACTGTATAAAATAAATCTACAATCTGAACGTCCTGTTCGTTAAGAAAGAATGCGAGAGTGCGAGTAAAATGGAAGAAGAGTTATTGATGATACCTGGACCCGTTCCGGTAATACCGCGTATTCGTGAGACGATGGCACGACCGATGATCTTCCATCGTGGCGACGAATTCGCACAGATCCTTCGCGAGAGCGTTGAAGGGCTTAAGAACGTTTTTCAGACCAAGAACGACCTTTTTGTGCTCAGTGGATCAGGTACCTGCGCTATGGAAGCGGCGGTGGGTAATCTGCTCACGCGTGCGATGGGCGCGAGAGCGCCGGAGCTGACGGTCGTTACCGTAGCGAACGGCAAATTTGGCGAGCGCTTTACTGAGATCGCAGAGCGCTATGGCGGCCCCCAGGCGGTTACGCCGCTGCACTTCGAATGGGGCACGGGGATCGAGCTGGAGCGAATCAAGGCAGCATTGGAGAGCACGCCCAACGCCGGGATCGTGACCATGGTGCATAATGAGACCTCGGTCGGCATACTCAATCCCGCACGAGCGGTAGGCAAGCTCGCGAAGCAGTATGGTGCGCTCTTTGTCCTTGATTGTATAACCTCCATCGGTGGCGACGAGGTTCCGGTTGATGAATTCGGTGCGGATATCGCGATAGTGGGCTCGCAGAAATGCCTGGGCGTACCGCCCGGTTTGGCTGCACTCTCGGTCAGCGAGCAGGCCTGGGAGCAGATACGGGCAAACCCCAGCCGGCCGTACTATCAGGATCTCGTGTCCCATAAGAAGAGCATGGATAAGGATCAGACACCGTACACCCCCGCGTTACCGCTCTTCTATGCACTCCATGAAGCTTTAAAGATCATTGCGGAGGAGGGTATGCCGAATCGGATCGCGCGACACCGAACCATGTCAAAAGCGGTTCGCGCGGCTATTACGGAGAACGGTCTGACCATGTTCCCGAAACTCAACGAGGTAAGCCAGTACTCCAACACGGTGACCGCGGTGAATATGCCGGTGGATAAGGGCATTTCCGATAGCGAGCTGCGGCCGGGCATGCGTAAAAGAGGCGTTGTCGTTGCAGGTGGCCAGGGCGATTTGAAGGGTAAGATCTTCAGGATCGCTTCCATGGGCAACATCACGAGCGCGGACATTCTCAAGACGCTGGAGGTACTTGAGGAAGTCTTATACGAGAAGAAGGCTATTACGCGGAAGGGTAACGGCGTGGCGGCGGCACGAGAGATATTAACCTGATTGATGCTGCAGTTACTCGCGAACCCACGACCTCAGCGCAGCAAGTTTACGGTGTGAGAGCGAGTAACTGGTTGGAGCAGCGCGGAGCCGCATAGAAGGAACGATGTTACGAGCAACCAAGACGCAAGAAGCGATAAAGGTAGTCTCATTTGACGTTGACGGCACGCTGGTAACCCCAGGATTCGTTGACAGTTTCTGGCTCGACGGCATACCCCGATTATACGCGGAAAAAAACGGTTTACCTTTCGAGCAGGCGGTAAGCTACGTGACGAGCGAGTATGACCAGGTCGGTGAGCATCGTATCGAGTGGTATACCATCAGTTACTGGCTGCAGAAGTTCGACCTCGATATTTCGTACCAGGAGCTCTTTACCAAATACCAGGATCTGATCAAGATCTACGACGATGTGGAGCCCGTCTTGACTGCGCTGCGCGACGCGGGCTACGACCTGATTGTCAGCTCAAATGCCACGCACGAGTTCATTGATTTCCAGATCAAGCCGCTCAAGAAGTTCTTCACCCATATCTTCTCCGCAACCTCCGATTTCGGGCAGGTGAAGAAGACCAACGGATTCTTTGCCCGTGTCTGCGCGATCCTGGACATCCCGCCGCAGCGGGTTGTTCATGTCGGCGACCACTGGGTCTTCGATTTCCTCAATCCACGCAAGATCGGTATTACCGCGTATTACCTCGATCGCGAGCAAAGAGAAAACGCGGAAACCGCGCAAAAGGACGCTAAATTCATTATTGGCGACTTATACGGGCTGCTCGACGATCCCGCGCAATAACCTGCGATAGAAATCCACTCCATCTCTGCACTATTTCCTTCCTGCAGTGAGGCAGGATATCGCACGAAGAGTAATTTGGCCAAGAACGCAGACCCATTTCGCGTTTTTTATGCTCACTGTACTACTTACAATTACGGGAAGCGAATTATGAGAGACTACGACGTCGAATGCATACGCTGCGGTGCGCGTTACGCGAAGGATGAGATCGTTTACACGTGCCGTGCGTGTGGCGGCTTGCTGGACATTAAGTACGATTACGCTCACGTGGATTCGGATAAGATCGTTAAAGCGCCAGGCGAAGGCGTGTGGAAATATCGTGCGTTGTTACCGTTCGGCGCGGAAACAGTACCGGTGACGATACAGGAGGGTAACACACCGCTGTATCGCTGCGATCGGCTCGGAGAAGCCCTTGGCCTGCGGGATCTGTGGGTGAAGCACGAGGGCCTGAACCCGTCGGGCTCGTTCAAGGATCGTGGCATGACTGTAGGGGTAACGAAGGCCGTAGAGCTGGGCGTGAAGGGCGTCGCTTGCGCATCCACGGGCAATACGTCCGCGTCACTGGCGATCTTCGCGGCGAAAGCCGGCATTCCCTGTTATGTGCTGCTGCCCAAGGGCAAGGTCGCACTGGGTAAGGTGGCGCAGGCGATGATGCATGGCGCGCAGGTCTTCTCGCTGCTCGGTAATTTTGACGACGCGCTCAGGGTAGTTCGCGTGCTCTGCGAAGAGGAGTCGCTCTATCTCCTCAATTCCGTGAACCCGTATCGCCTCGAGGGCCAGAAGACGATCGCTTTTGAGGCTGCGGAGAAGCTCGGCTGGCAGGCGCCCGATCGGCTCATTCTGCCCGTTGGGAACGCAGGCAATATCAGTGCGATCTTCAAAGGCTTCCAGGAACTGAAGACGCTGGGGATCACTGATACTATACCCATGATGACCGGCATCCAGGCGGTGGGCGCGAAACCGATCGTCAACGCTTTTAAAACGGGCGCACCGGAGATCACACCAGAACCCAAACCGGAGACCATCGCTTCTGCAATACGGATCGGCAACCCGGTAAACGCGGAAAAAGCGCTGCACGCAATTCGGAGCACGGGCGGATTATCAGAATCGGTAACTGACGATGAGATAACGCACGCGCAGCTCGAACTCGCGCGCATGGAGGGCATCGGCGTCGAGCCCGCGAGTGCAGCCTCACTTGCTGGCCTGAAAAAGCTGGTCGAGCAGGGCGAAATCCAACCTGATGAGCGGATCGTCTGCATCACCACCGGACACCTCCTGAAAGATCCCGAACGCGTGATCGAGATCTGTGAGGCGCCGAAAGAGGTGGAAGCGGACGTTGCGGCGCTCCGGGAATTGATGAAATGATGATGTAGTAAGGCTATAATAGATACTTACTTCTCGTTCTTTACCTAACCTAACGTTACTGTGCGTGATTAGAAAAGGTAGTACGCCATGAAAGCTACAGAAGCGATAACAGCCGAAGAGATGGCTGCGCTAGACGAGAATTGTGGTTACTTCGGGCTCGTCCCGTTACAGCTGATGGAGAATGCCGGCGCACAGCTCGCCGCTGAGATTCGGAAACGATTTATGAGCGGTAAAAACAGCGCGGGTGGAGCGGTAAAGGTGACCATGCTCGCTGGTAAGGGCAACAACGGTGGTGACGCCTTCGTGGCCGCGCGACAGCTCCACGGGTTTGCCGTTACGGTGCTCCTGCTCGGTCGTGCGCAGGATCTACGGACCGAGGAGGCGCGACGTAACTGGCGCATACTGCGTGAAAGCAGCGTAAAGACCGTGGAAATCACTGATTCGGCACAGTTACAAGCCGCTGCCGCGGAAGTGCTTGACTCGGCAGTGCTCGTTGATGCGATCTTCGGGACCGGTATCAAAGGTGCGATCCGCGAGCCGGAAGCGACAGCGATCGAGCTGATCAATACTGCACGGCCGCGAGCATTTGTCGTTGCTGTTGACGTTCCTTCTGGGCTCGATCCCACAACGGGCGAAGCGGGCACTGCGGTTACGGCCGATCTTACCGTGACCTTCCACCGGGCGAAGACCGGGTTGCTCGAAACGCGTGCCGAACCGTACATCGGTGAGCTGGCCGTGGCAGATATCGGCATCCCCGCAAGCTTCGAGCGGTTAGCGGGCCCCGGCGATGTGCGTTTGCTGCTGAAGCGAAGCTCACACAGCCATAAAGGAGATAATGGTCGCGTGCTCATTGTGGGTGGTGGGCCGTTCTCGGGCGCGCCGTCACTGGCCGCACTGGCTGCGCTCCGTGCCGGCGCCGACTGGGTAACGGTAGCAGCACCACGGAGCGTCTCTGGTATTATCGCCTCATTCTCACCGAATCTGATCGTATATCCCCTTTCTGCTGATGTACTGGTGGAGGAGGACGTTCTCCCGGTGGTGAATCTGGTGAAGAAACATGATATTGTTGCAATCGGTATGGGTCTGGGCGCAGCAGCGGAGACAAAGACGGCTGTGCAACAGATCATCGAGCATGAGGCAACTAAAAAACTGGTCGTCGATGCGGATGGCTTTTACGGCCTCACGCTGCCCAACACAGCAGAGGATAAGCGGATCATTGTCACCCCTCATGCGGGTGAGTTCGCGAAGATGACTGTTCACACGCAAGCAGTACCGCCAGAAGAGGAGCTGGAAGCGCGAATGGATTTTGTAACAGCGTTCTCAGGGCGGAACAACGTGGTCACGCTCATGAAGGGCCCTGTGGATATCGTATCAGATGGTGCTCGCGTGAAGCTCAACCGAACGGGAAACGCGGGCATGACTGTTGGCGGCACGGGCGACGTCCTGGCAGGACTGGCCGCGACCTTCTTTGCCGTGACTAACGATCCGTTCAAAGCGGCGACTGCTGCTGCGTTCGTGAACGGTACTGCAGGCGATCTCGCATTTGCGGCGAAAGGGTATAGTTTGCTTGCGACTGACGTGCTTGAAGCGATCCCGATTGTTACGAAGCAATTCACCTAGTTGCGGGTAAGACCGAGCCAGAAGCGAGACAGAAGAACTTATCTCAGCGTCTCCAGCACGTCTTTCGCACGATCAATGCGCACCTGCTTCTCCTTCACCAGTATCTCCACAACTCTGTCTATCTGGTCGCCTTGTGCACCCGCAGCGATAGCGACATTCCGTGCATGGAGCGACATGTGCCCGCGCTGAATGCCTTCAGTCGCCAGTGCGCGCAGCGCGGCAAAGTTCTGCGCGAGGCCGACCGCGGCAATAACCTCGGCCAGCTCGTTCGCCGTTCGGACACCGAGGATCTTCACGTTTACTTTCGCGGTGGGGTGTGTCGCTGTAGCACCGCCAACGAGCCCGACCGCCAACGGAAGTTCAATCATGCCTACCAGATCGCCGTCCTGGTTCCGTTCCCAGCGCGTCAGCGGCTGGTACTGCCCGGTGATGCAGGCGTAGGCATGCGCT
>JAFGKP010000051.1 GCA_016928455.1 Methanomicrobia archaeon | reverse complement strand
TGGTGGGAATTCCGCGAGATCTCACATCGTGAATGGCTCGGAGGGTACGAATCGGCCGCGGTGGTCGTCACCTCGCCGAACCTGAAGAACGAGATCCAGTTCCTCTACCAGATTCCCGATTACAAGATTAGTTTGATACCCAACGGGATACGCGCAGGGAAGATACGACGAGCGCTCGACCCCGGCTCGATCAAGCAGCAGTACGATATCCACCCGTTAGCGCCCGTGGTGCTTTTTATCGGGCGCATGAGTCATCAGAAAGGCCCGGATTTGCTCGTCGAGGCGATACCCCGCATCCTGGCAGCGCGGTGGGACGTCAAGTTCGTCTTCATTGGCGAGGGCGAGTTGCGACGCCTGTGTGAGCGACGCGCGGCGCACCTGGGCGTAAGTGACGCCTGCCGGTTCCTCGGCTACGCGCCCGATGAGGTCGCGACTGCGTGGATGAACGCCTGCGACATCGTCTGTGTCCCGAGCCGTAATGAGCCGTTTTGTATCGTTATTCTGGAAGCATGGGACGCTGCGAAGCCGATCGTTGGTACGGAAGCGGTACACCTGATCGTCAATTACGAGACGGGTATCAAGGCGTACCTATCGCCCGAATCGATCGCGTGGTGTATCAAGTACATCTTTGCCAATCCCGGTGAAGCGACGAGAATGGCTGAGGCTGGCTCGCGATTGGTCGCCCAGAAGTATGACTGGGATCGCATCGCGGATAAGACGGTAAGCGTCTACAGGAACGTACAGGTGTAATTGCGCGCTCCCTGCATGAAGCCGCAGCGTCGAGTATTTAAATACGCAGAGTGGGAGAGTAAAAGACAGGGTCGAAAGCGCGAATGGATGAGATAGGAATGGCTAAGGAATTTGAGCGGATTCTCGTGCCCACGGATGGCTCGGCGGTGGCGAAGAAAGCTGCTCATAAGGCGTTCGCACTCGCGCACGCTACGGGGCTCGACGTCATCGCGATGCACGTCATTGATATCCCGGGATTGCCAGCGCTCTACGGATTCCCTGAGGAGCTGCCCTATGAGCAATTGCATGATCTTATACAAAAGCAGGGGCGGTCATATCTCGATGAGCTCGAAGAGCAAGGTGAGCAGTTGGGCGTGAAGGTCTTCAAGCGGATCGTTGACGGGCACCCGGCTGACGAGATCATAAAAGCAGCGCGCGAGAATGATCTGATCATCATCGGGAGTAAAGGGCGGACCGGGCTCGATCGCCTGCTCATGGGGAGCGTTGCGGAGAATGTTGTTCGTCACGCGCCTTGTTCGGTGCTGCTCGTGCGGTAGACGATCCGGAATACGCACGTGAGAGAGGAGCGTCACGTAGGTACTATCTTGTGTTCCTTATCCAATCCCAGGCTTCCCAGAGATCATTGACATACGCGTCCGGCTCGATGCCCTGATGGTCCCCCCGGGGACTACGGTCGACGATTAGCACGGGCATACCAATATCTTTCGGACCTTTGACGTCTCGCTCGTTGTTGTCACCGATATACACGGCTTCTGTAGGCTGCACGCTCAAGAGGTCGCAGACAACGGCGAAGAGCCGGAGATCAGGCTTCTTGAAACCGAAATCGGTCGAGACGATCATGTGGTCAAAGAACTGGCTGATCCCCAGGATCCTGCCTTCCTCCCAGCAGAAAACGCGCTGGGCATCCGAGACGAGTGCCATGGGATAGCCCTCCCGTCTCATCTCCCGTAACACGGGCAGCGTATCGGGAAAGAGCTGGAAACGCTCGCGGCTGATGAGTCGCTGGAGCTTGCAACAGGACTCCGCAAGGAATGGACAGTACATGCCTTCCTTAAGCAGTATGTGCTCAAACACCTGCTCGAGATCCACTTCCGGATAGCGCTCGTCACTGTCCCTGAGGAGCTTCTTCTTCTCAAGCTCATAGGTTGACTTCAATTTCTCCGCATCGATCGTTCCACCGTAATACTGGAGGTAGAGGGAGACATAGTTAAAAACCTCATCCTTCTCTTCGTCTGTTTTTATATCAACCAGGGTTCCGTAACAATCGAAGATCACAGCCCGTATTTTAGACATCGTCTTGCCTCTTGTATCAACAAGTAGCGGTATGGCTCATCCAGCCAGGTATTTCTCGCTATTCTCAAAAGGCCCAAAGACATATAAAGCGGTAGCTTTCGCGTGATCATCTGGAAAAATGATATATCACCAAGGGTAACGGCGTAGGCCCACAGGAAATGGCCGATGAAGGGCTCGGCCGCCCAGCGGTCGCTGAGACGCCACATGAAATGGTGCTTCAATTCGGCCGCTAAGAACCCTAAGTCCCAGCAGCGATCAGCCTGTTTCATCTTCTCCAGGTCGATACCCACGACATCCTGATGATCGAAGAAGAAGTTCGTGGGCGTTGCGTCACCGTGCACGGTCACCTCGCGATCATTGAAAATCTCGTTCGCCACCCACCACCGTGCTGCGTACTTCCTAATCGCATGCCCTTCTGATGACTGAAGGGGACCGTGCTGTAATGAATTCAGCACCTTGTCAAGATACTGCTGGGTGAGCGTCGACGATACGTGTCTGTGCGTCTCACTCTCCCGGTGGAGCTTCGCGAAGAAACCGGCCAGGTAGCTCAGCTTCTCGAAGAGCCGCTCGGACTGTCCATTATAGCAGGCTCGGGCGATATAATAGTCGAGGATCTTGCCCGGAGCCAGTTCCGTCACGAGCAGCGCGGCAAGCTCCCTCTTCAGTCCCAGTGGCGCGACGACCCGATACATACCATTGTTCATGCCGAAGTCCTCACGCACGTGTTTCAAGTTAGCATAGCTCTGTTTCGCGTATCGCCACGCCTCGTGACGGGGTATATGATCGGATTCGAAGAACTTACCGATGACTCGAATCCCGTGCTCCCGTTCGTGAAAGAGATAGACGGGCTTCTCTCTTATGAGCCGCCGGATTGCTACAGGCCCATAGGGCGGCGGTGCGAGTTGGGGAAAAATCTCCCCAATCAGATAGAGATGAAGAGCTTCCGTGTTACAGCGTGGCATTGCGTACAAAAATGTCACTTAATAATGGTGCCTCAGCACATATAATCTTCGCACGGACGCGCCCGATTCTGATCGACGTCGGCATGATCCGAGAACGCTCTTTACCGCTACAATCGTTTTTTGGCGCTCAGGAAGCGATGCGATATGCCGCTTTTGACGTGCGACGAACTACAGGGCTACCGTCATCGCTCCAGAAACGGGTCAACCCACTGCGACCAGAACTGAATCGGGTTCTTGACCGGTGTCATCGCACCGTCATCGGGACTGAAGAGCTCGCTATTGTAAAAGACGAACCCCTCATCCATTTGATGCGCCAGGTTGCTCTGCAGCAGTCCCGCTACTGTTTCTCCTTCCGACGTGCCGCACCGCCGTAGCAGCCGTATGAGATACGGCGTATCCCGCGGCCAAACCACAGCCTCGTGATATTCTTCATCGCCGTAGTAGGTCCGTTTCGGCGAGTGCTTCACCAAAATGCCAAACGGACGGCCCTGCCGCTCGACGAGCAGATGCGTCTTCGCCATTGCGATGAACTGGGTCACTTCTTGCGGTGTGAAGACCGCCTCGTCGAGCAGCAACGCCATAGCCACGACCGCCGGCGAGCCCTGCGTCCTGTCCTCCTTACCCTGTATCGTGACCACGTTGTGTAGAAAATGTGCGGCCGGGTCCCAGAATACTGGTTTATAGGCAGCCTTCGCCTGTTCCAGGTGCACTGAAAATGCCCCTGGATCTGTCCCGATCTTATGGGCTATCGTCACGCAGTGACGCAGCATCCTGATCCATTGGGCGTTGATCTCCGGCAGATAATAACGCGGCTTGTTCACGGCCGTTTCGTCTTCCAGATCGGTAAGCCACGAATCAGGTATACGAACCGAGACGGCCTCTTTCCGCCCCTTGAGCTCGATCATACGACTCGAATCGGTCCACGAATGCCAGGGCACGACGGAGAGGAGCCCGTTTGGATGGAGCACTGGTGGGCCGTTTAATTGGTCCGGATCGTTCTCTATGAACCGGGAAACGGTGAACGCAGCCCGGTGCAGCACCGCAGAGGCAAACCCGGCGTCCCAGCGCCGTGATAAGAGCGATCCCGCGGCAATGAAGGCGAGCAAGGTGGCGTCCACGCTGCTAAAGTCGATCGTCTGCTCTTGCCGTGCCGGGAACCGGTTGGGGATTCGACCATACTCATCCTGGTACGCAAACGCCTGGAGTATCATGCTCCTGATGGCTCCGGCATGCCCGATGCGCGTGAAGGTCTCGATGTTGTTGATGATCCCCTCGAAGATGTCCCGGAACCAGGGCGTCCGGAACCAGAAATCGCCGGCCTCGTAGAAGAAGGCGTCATTCGCGTACATACCGAATCGAGTGAGCGCAAGCGCTCTGAATTGAACGGCGGGGTCTGCTCCCGCATGATCGAGCGCGCGCACGATCTGCTCAGCTCGCTGCTGCTCTGCGGCCGCGTCGGCCTGCCACGCCATCGCTGCGTTATACCGTTCCCTCAGCTCAGACTCCGAGTCGCTGCAGGAGATAACCAGTAACGCAGCACCGGTTTCGTCCATGGCAAGCTCCAGCTCACCGGGGGAGACGAGTACCCTTCGCTCTCCCCTGAACCTCACGCCCTTTGCGATCTGCTCGCGAAAGCCCGAGCCGAGCTTGTACCACCATTCGATCGAACGGTGCCCCGTCCGTACGGTGCAGTCGTTTGGCGTGGCGATGGCCATATATTTTGCCGCTCGCTCGATCAGCAGGCCGTTTGGTAACGCTCTACAGACATGCTCTTCAGGACGCGAAAGCTCATACATGTGCCGTATGTCCACCAGCGGCTCGATCACTACCCCCGAGGCAGTGCTTTCCACCGCTACGCACGCGGTTATACCGTTCTGCGCCGACCCTGCGCTCAGCAGATAGTAGTGTGCGCGGAGGTAATGATGCCCTGCTTCGCTTTTGTAAGCGAATGAAACCAGCCAGGGCGACACAGTCACCTGGGTGGCTGTGAGCTTCAGGTGATCGTCGCCCTGTTTCACGCCCAGGGCGAGCCCATCCATGAAATGGTAGTTCTCGCCGTCAAGCAAAACGGAGAGTCCTTCATAGGGATAATCGCGATTGGGTATGAATTTCTCGCCAAGTGGAACCGAGAAGACTGACTGCGACCATGAGGCGTGCGGTCGCTTGAGTATAACGTGCCGGGTACGTGCAGGGTGCGGATCCTCTTCAGGTGAGAGTGTAACACAGAAACGTGGATCTTGCAGGGTATACGCCATCATGCACTCCGCCCACCCATTCACTCACCGAAACCACGCTTCAGGGTTGAGCAGGAATTCCAGCTTCGCGGGCTCATGCAGCAGCTCGTACATCGGAATCACGACGCTCAACCCAACCGTTTCGAGCCATGTAGCTGCCGGCCGTAGAAACCTGATCGCCGGCACCGCTTCGTAACGATCGTTCCTTACGAACTTCCTGGACGTCAGCTCGAAGTAAGCAGCACCGCCGCGTTCCTTATACGGCTCGTAGACCGAAGAGAACGAGCGCGCCACCCAGTTTGCCATCTTCAGTGTCGTGTTCGTCGGATTGATGGTCACGTGTCCGTAATGAGGGGGGATAATAACCTTATCACCACGGCGCGCCTGAATCACAATGACGTCTGTTATCGCTTCACCACCGCTCGCTGCCATTTCACGCCGCTGCAGGAGGTAATGCGCCTCACCCTCGAGTACCTCGTAGATCTCGGGATAGGTCATCTTCGAATCAGGCACGCAGGGATGATAGTGGCCCGCAGTCTTTACAAATTCAAGGCCCAACTTCAAGGGAGGAATGATCGTGATATCATACCGCAGCCCGAGCGCTGTTATCTGCTGCGCGTCCGCTTCGTTCTTCGCGACCTCACGGAACATATAGTAGAGTGGCTCCGTGTACATGCTTGCAGACACTAAGAACCCCTGATCATAAAGGACCTCCCTCATCTCTCCCAGCGTTCGCACAACGGGGGAAAACGTCCGGTCTCCGAACGTGAGCTCTTCCCAGTCTTCCTTCATTTCTCCTTCTCTTCTCCTCCTCTTCCTTTTTACCCTTGCTGTTTGACGCGTACCTCCGGGAAGCCCACGATATCGACCGTGGCTGAGGCGAGCCTGAGCTTCTCGGACCGTTCGATCTCATCGAGCAGGAGCTGCCCGATTGTGCTCCGTACCTGCCGTCTCTGCCGCACGTCCGTGATGAACCGGATATGGAACATGATCCAGTTATCCGTCAGTGTCAGATAGATTTCCGGCTCTACCGTCCGGATGGTCAGATAATATTTCTCCTTGAGTTTTAAAATATCGTCCTCCGCCCGGGAGGCCATCGCGCGCGTCTCTTCACCGACGATGCGGCGCATCGTGGTCAGGGCTTCCCGCCACTCACTGTCATAGGTCAGAGGGATCTCGAGCTCGTCCCAGATAAAGTTATTATCCTTCGTGTAATTGTTGATGACACTCGAGAGTACGTAACCGTTCGGTATGAGTGTCAGGCGCCCGGTAGCCTGATCGCCTGCGACCCATTCCTTCAATTCCAGCAGCGTGGTGTACATGATCCCGATATCGATCACGTCTCCATATTTCTGCTGCAACTCTATGCGGTCGCCGACCCGATAGATACCCGTGGTGAAGATGATCACCCCACCTACGAAGTTCCTGAAGAAGTCCTGAAGCGCGATGGCGATTCCCGCAGCGAGTAGCCCGTAGGAGACCAGAAGCGTCTCCGTCTGCTCGATCCAGATGCGGATCAGTATGGCGACCAGAACGGCCATGTAGAGAATGGACACGGCCTTCTTGAACGAATATCGCGCTTTTGCTTCTGTTATTCGTCGCGCGATCGTTGCTTCGATCACCACCTTGAAGAGGAAATACGTGACAGTGACGGCAAGGAAGCTGATGAACGCCCGCTGGAGATAGAGTGAGGGATAGTGGAGCTGCAGTAACCAGAGCACGCCGGTGATAAGGAGCAGTGTCCCGAGCGTAACGAGTTCTTTTATCATAGTGATCCCGTTATATTTTGTTCGTTGTGGTACTTTGTGTTGAGTCTGCACCAGCTTCCGGCTTGTTCCCCGTCTGTAGCTCGCCCATAATCGGCGCTCTTGGCGCCTGTATGCCCTGCTGCTCAAATTCACGCCATGCACGCCGCGTGACCTCAGACATGAACTCAAACTCGTGACGAAGATCATGGACGTAGGCCTTGGCACGGAGCCGCCGGTAATAGGGAAAATCCTGCAATAACACGGTGTACGGATATTTTCTGGAGATATACACGTATCGCGAGGTGACCACAGCTTCCTTCAGGATCTCCAGGCCGGTACCAGCATCAGAATCAGGATCGATAAAGAGATCGATGACCACCATCATTTCCGGCGTTCCCGAGCTGGCGCTCGCGACTGCCTGGTTAAAGATGAGATAATTGGGAGCGGAGACGAGATTGTCGTCGGGCGTTACCAGGCGTGTCGCACGAATCCCAATGTCCGTCACCTCGCCGTAATAGCCCCCGATACGCACCTTATCCCCGATCTGGTAGGGTTGCTCAACAGAGATAACGAGCCCCCCGACGATATTGGCAAAGAGATCCTTGAGCCCAAAGCCCAAGACGGCTCCCAGCACCCCGGAGAACGCTACCAGCTGGGTTGACGAGAGCTGCAGGACCGATGCCAGAATGAAATAAACGGCAACGCCATAAATAATGAATTTCAGGAGCGGTAGTAGCATCTTCACGGTTATTCGACGTCCACCTGCGCGTTCCGCGAGCCAGGTGAGGAGATACGCGATGACCCGGGTGAGCAGATACGCGAGCAGAATAATCAGAATCGCGCTGAGGACCGTGCCCGGATCAATGGTCTTGAGCGGCACATCCACCAGATCGGTCTCCACCATCCTACCAGATCACCCCCGTCTTCTTCAGCGCGCTCACGATGCAGCTTAATGCTTCCGGATCGAGCTTGTAATAGCCATGCTCTTCAACAATTAACCGCTGGCGTAGTAAGCGGTGTAGCATCGTCTCCACCTCAGACTCATCGCTGATTTCATACAGTTCCGGCTCGGTGAGTGCATCCATGGAGAGGATGAGCGAGAGCAGGAAACTCTCATGATAATCGAGCTCAACTTTAAGGGGGCACTCCTTGACAAAGCTCGGCTTGATCACGGGATACTGCAGGCTTTTCTCCCATAGCAACTTCGCCACCCCGGGATTCCCGCCCGCAATCCGACCGATCTTCTCAAAGATGATATCTTCCGTCTTCTTTGTCCCCTCTTTCCGCGAGAACATGGCTTTGATACGAGCGAAATCGATATGAAAAAACGGGATAGCCAGAATTTTATTCCGCACGGTGAATGAAATGGGTTGCCGGGTAATGATCCGCTTCTCCTCGGGTGTACTGTCATCTTCGAATTCGAGCTCGTT
Source organism: Methanomicrobia archaeon (assembly GCA_016928455.1). Classification (GTDB taxonomy): domain Archaea; phylum Halobacteriota; class Syntropharchaeia; order Alkanophagales; family Methanospirareceae; genus JACGMN01. The sequence goes on along the minus strand of JAFGKP010000051.1, from coordinate 1,966 downwards.
CTCCGCATAGTCAGACAGGATAAGCTCTTTGAGCGCCGCCGCAGAGAATTGCGGAAGCCTGATCGTGATCGGAAAGAATTTGTCTATCGCGCACACTTCCTTGAGATACCGCCATGAGTAAACGTTCCACGTCGTAATCACCAGATGCTCAGATGTGACGACTGCGGTAAGGAACTCGTCGAGGTGTTTGAATCCACCGATGGTGCGCCGGTAGAGGAAATGGCAGTTGTCACAGAGCACGATCTCACCGGCACCGGGCGGGAACGAGATCTCATTCCTATCGGTAATGACCGATGAGAATGAGAGTTTTACTGTCTTCCGCGTGGCTATCTGCTCGATTGCGTTAAGGAATGTTGTTCTTCCTGCAAAGGGCTCAGCGATGATCGCAATATCCAATTTTTCACCCGATTCAAACGCTGCAATAGCCTCTCGGATACGCGCAAGCTCGTCCTGAAAACCGATGAGCCCAGCTGGCAACTGCTGCTCTTCCTCACTCATCGCTACACCTCTTAAGGAAATATCGGATCAAAAGATTTTGCCTCGCGATCTTTGTGTACTACCTAAAGGCTGAGCCTGTTTTTAAGCATGATGGTAGCAGGCGAGCCTGCTGTGTCCCGAATGGGACGTCGGTGCTCCTACCGGGAGACCACGCTAGGCGAAATACGCATTGAGGAGATACTGCTGCACCATGCGATGCGAGTTGAAGAACGAGCCGTTGAAAGCGATAGCGTAGCGCATGATCTGAGCCCAGTTGTCGTACTCATGGGCATAATAGAGGGGTACGACCACCTCTTCCAGCTTCCTGTACAGGCTTGCAGCCTCTTCCGCGTCATCCATCTGCAGCTGGCAGACATCCGCTACCTTCGTCTCGATCGCCCAGCCGGTAACGCCCTCGACGCAGCCTTCAACCCACCACCCGTCGAGCACACTCAGGCTCGGAATGCCGTTGAGGCACGCTTTCATACCGCTGGTGCCTGAAGCCTCACAGGGTATCTTCGGGGTATTGAGCCAGACGTCAACGCCCGAGGTGAGCAGCAGCGCGAGGTCCATATCGTAATCTTCCATGAACACGATCTTCACCTCGTCCGCCAATTCCTTGATCGCCGCGAAGATCTGCCGAATCAATTCCTTACCGAACGTATCCTTTGGATGCGCCTTCCCAGCCATGATCACCTGAATCGGGCCGACCTGCTTCGCGATTGACGCGAGCCGCTGGGTATCGGTGAACAGGAGATGCGGACGTTTATACCGCGTCATTCGCCGCGCAAAGCCCAGGGTGCAGGTATCATACGCCATGCCCGCATCGTGCCGCGCATTGACGAAATCGATCAAGCGCTTCTTTGCCGCGCGATGCGCCTCCTGTACCTCGCCCAGGGGGATTTGGACCACATACCGCAGGTTGAAGGGATCCTTGCGCCATCCGCTGATGTGACTATCATACAGCTTCCTGAACGGTTCAGCTGTCCAGAAGACGTGATGCACGCCGTTCGTGATCGAATCGATGGGGTAGCCCGGAAACATATCGCGTGAGATCTCCTCGTGCCGCTTGGCCACGCCGTTAATATACCCGCTGTGCTCCAACGCGAGCAAGGTCATATTGAGCGGGCGCCCATCACAGATGTGCTTCATCTCATCGGCATCGCAATAGGTGCCCATGAGTTGCTCGACCAGCGAAGCGGTGAACTTATCGTGGCCTGCGGGCACGGGCGTGTGCGTTGTAAAGACGCATCTATCGCGTACGGCCTCGAGCAGCTGCTCATGCGTATACCGCGGATGCTCCTGTTTCGTCTTCTTCATCAACTCCAGTGCAACGAGCGCTGAATGGCCTTCATTGAGGTGATATTTACGGATATTATGCTGCCCCAGTGCATCGAGCATCCGTACGCCACCGATACCGAGCACGATCTCCTGCGCCAGCCGGTAGCGCTCATCGCCACCGTACAGGTACGAGGTGATCTCTCTGTCC
>JAFGKP010000050.1 GCA_016928455.1 Methanomicrobia archaeon | reverse complement strand
TTGCGCGGGGAGACGCCGTCGAACGTGCTGATCTACGGGCAGACGGGCACGGGCAAGACGGCGACGGTGAAGTACGTCAGCAAACAGCTGGAGGAAGCGGCGCAGAAGGTGGACGCGTGCTGCTCGGTCCTGTACATCAACGGGGTCGTCTTTGACACCGCTTATCGGATCTTCGCCGCCCTCGCCCGCATCTTTAATCGGCGCGTGCCCATGATCGGCTGGCCGACGGATATGGTCTACGCGGAGTTCAAGAGCGGTCTCGATGCCGAGCAGCGCACCCTGTTCATCATCCTGGATGAGGTGGATAAGCTGGTGAGCAAGGGTGAAAACGTGTTGTACGTGCTCTCGCGCATCAACAGTGAGCTGAACCAGGCGCGGGTGAGTCTGATCGGGATCTCCAATGACCTCACCTTCGCGGATTCACTGGATCCGCGGATCAAATCCTCACTGAGCGAGGAGGAGCTCATATTTGCGCCTTACAACGCCGATCAGTTGCGTGATATTTTACATGAGCGTGCCCTGACCGCATTTGAGCCCTCAGTACTTGAATCCGCCGTCATACCGCTCTGCGCGGCACTCGCAGCATCCGAAGACGGTGATGCGCGTCGTGCACTCGCCCTACTCCGTGTCTCCGGAGAGATAGCTGAGCGCGCGGGCGCAGATAAGGTCAGTGAAGAGCACGTGCGGCTCGCGAGCGAGAAGTTAGAGATGAATCGGCTCGTTGAGGTGATCAAGACACTGCCGCTCCACTCCAAGATCGTACTCAGCAGCGTCGTCGTGCTGAGCAGAGAGCGGAAGAAGCGCCGGTACACGAGTGGAGAAGTCTATCTCATGTACCGCAAATTGTGTAATCATCTGGCTAATGACCCACTGACACAGGCACGCGTGACCGAATTCGTCTCGGAATTGGATATCTTGGGGCTGATTGATACCGTGCTGGTCAGCCGCGGTAGATACGGACGGACGAAGGAGATCTCACTCAGTATACCTGAAGAGCTCGTGCAGCCCGTCTTACTCGAGGACTACAAGCTCAAGGAGCTTACTAAACTGAAGATGAAGACGCAGGCGACACTGTAACCTCGATAACGGTGGCCGCCCACGTCAACCTGCGCTCACACTATTTCCCACTTCCATACCAGGCGAATATGGGTTGAAGGCTATCCGGTATTCGCGGCGCTCGTTGCCGTTACCTTACATCTATAGAGCTCCTACTCACGATAAGGGTGCGAAAGGCGATTGCGGTAGATTTCTCGTAGCCGAGAGATCTGGGAAGTTTAATAAAACCGGAGATTCGTAGAGTTCATGAGGCCTGATGAACGCGAAGCTCGTACCACCGACCGTTTTCTATACGTTGCTTCTCCTGTCAGTCGTATCCCACATCGTTGTTCCTACAGTCATGTTGATTCGCCCACCATACAGCTTCATCCTGGGCCTGCCGCTCATCCTCTTTGGCGCCTGCCTCAATATCTGGGCAGACGCGCTCTTCAAGAAGCGAAATACGCCCGTGAAGCCGATGGAAATGCCTGTAGCATTCGTGACCGACGGCCCGTTTCGTATCAGTCGTCATCCGATGTATCTCGGCATGGCAGCGATTTTATTGGGTGTTGCGGTCCTTCTGGGCTCGATACTGCCGTTCACATTCCCGATTCTCTTTGTCGCGCTCATGGAGCGCCTGTTCGTCCCGCTGGAGGAGGAGAATCTCGAACGGGCGTTTGGTGATGATTACCGGGCGTATAAACAGCGCGTGCGACGGTGGATTTGATCGCCTGGTCGGCTTTAAAGTGCTGGTTCCCCGTGATCGCAGCGGTACGGGCATAAAAGCTCATCCATGCACGGGCTGCCTGATTTGGGCTTTGAGCAGGTCCCTTGCTCGCTCGACTCAGGGCGATACGTCACCGAACAGTTCCGAGGCCGGTACGCCACCTATACCCCAGTGCGATTGCGGGATCTCGTGCACGATGACCTCTACCGCCATTGCCGGGATGCCCAAATCCACAAAGACCTGAGTGATATTGTGCATCACCAGTTTGGCCTTCTCCTCACCAAACCCCTTCCAGACGTTTACATGAACGATAGGCATAGTTCACCTTACGCTCTTTCTTAACAACAATAACAGCATATATCGTATAGTATTCATAGTGGGCAACCGCTCTTAAAGGAGGCCCTAGTGATGGAAACGCTCGAAGCGATACTCACGAGACGGAGTGTGCGGCGATATACCGATCAGGATGTACCGGAGGAGCTCATTCAGAAGATACTCGCAGCGGCGATGAGCGCGCCCTCGGCGGGCAACGAGCAGCCCTGGCACTTCATTGTGGTACACAAGAAAGAGCTTCTAGAAGCTGCTTCAGGTATCAGCCCTTATATGCCCATGGTAAAAGACGCGCCGGTCGCGATCCTGGTCTGCGGCGATCCAAGTGTGGAGAAGTTTCCGGGGTTTTGGGTGGAGGACTGCTCAGCGGCGATCCAGAACATGCTTCTTGCCGCGCACGCACTGGGACTCGGTGCTGTGTGGACGGGTATCTACCCGAAGCAGGAGTACGTGGATGGTTTTAAGGCGCTCTTTAAGCTTCCCGAACGCATCATGCCGCTGGGCCTGGTGCCCCTTGGCTACCCCGCGCACCCCTACCCCCGAAAAGACCGGTTCAATGCGGAACGCATCCATTACAACGACTGGTAACAGCCCGTAACTCAACTAATCTCGACGAGCTGGATCTCAAAGGTTAAATCCTTCCCTGCCAGCTCGTGGTTCGCATCCAGCGTGACGGTCGTCGCGGAGACCTCCTTCACCGTGACGGGAATTATTTGACCCGTTGCGCTCTGCATCTGTAATTTTTGACCGACTTCGGGCTCCATACCGGGCGGTAGTTCGTCACGATCAATCACGAAGACCCGCTCTTCATAATAGGGGCCGTATGCCTGATCCGCGGGAATGGTTACGGTCTTGGTCTCGCCGAGCGCCATCCCGATCACCGCTTGCTCAAATCCCGGGATCATCTGGCCGCCGCCAAGCGTAAATTGCAGTGGCTCGCGCCCGATCGAGGAATCAAATACCGAGCCGTCGGCCAGGGTGCCCGTGTAGTGCACTTTCACCGTGTCGCCGACCTTTGCCGTCTGTGCGGCTGTTGCTGAAGGCGTGGGCATGCTCGTTGCAGCGGGCGATTCCGCATCATTATCAGCGCAGCCTGCACAGAGCACCGCTACGACGATCGCGATTATAACCACGACATATCCGATTGCGTTTCCCTTCATCTGCTCTCCCATTTGTACCTTGATCTGACGGCAGTATTTATAGCATGCAGTGTTACTTACAACTATCTCGTTATTTGGGTACGTTCGCAGAGCTGCGAGCGAGGTGAGGAGCGATCATGGCGACAGAGCCTCGAACCACCAGCAGATGGCTGTACGTCTCGATTCTGTTGTTAGTGCTGCTCATCGCGCAAGCAGGCCTCTTCTCTTACCTCATGATCGGTTACCAGCGCGATCTTACCGCACTACAAACGAGGCAGAATGCGCTGCACGTGGATCTCGCGAGCCTCGAGGACTCAGTCGAAGGGCTTCGCTCTGATCTCAATGAGCTTCGTGATACTGGGATGATCCCCCAGCCGCCTGGGTTAACGCTGGGGCAGATCTACGAACTCTCAAAGGATTCTGTGGTCCTGATCACTGCGAAGTCGCGGACCTTTGCGGGTTTAGAGCCGTTTGCGAGCGGCTCTGGATTCGTTTATGATACGCGGGGGCACATCATTACGAATCACCACGTGATCGAAGATGCGGACGCACTGGAGGTGACCTTCAGCGATGGCACCATTGTCTCGGCTGAGCTGGTCGGGGATGATCCCTACAGTGATCTGGCGGTAATTCGGGTGGATGAGCCGCCGAGCCTGCTCCATCCGCTTCCGCTCGGGAAGTCGTCCCAATTGCAGGTGGGCGAGTATGTCATAGCGATCGGCAACCCCTTCGGCTTGAGCAATTCAATGACACTCGGTATTGTCAGTCATGTTGGCCGTGAGCTTGATGCACCCGGTGATTTCAAGATCGTGGACATTGTCCAGGTCGATGCCGCGATCAACCCTGGCAACTCTGGTGGACCGTTAATGAACATGCGTGGCGAAGTGGTCGGCGTGAACACCGCCATTATCGCCGATTCGGTAGGGGTGGGGTTTGCTATCCCCTCTGATACGGTTAGCCGCGAGGTGTCGCAGCTCATAGAGACGGGCACATACAAGCATCCCTGGATCGGTGTCTCGGCCGTGAATCTCGATCCTGACATTGCTGAGGAGCTCGGGCTGAACATCACGAGAGGCACGATGGTCGTCACGGTTGTTTCGGGAAGCCCGGCTGAGGCTGCTGGCTTAAAGGGTGGTCAGACGGGCGATGTAATTGTGGGCGTGGATAACGTGACCGTACGAAAGTTAATTGACGTCCTCGTGTATATCGAGCGGAACAAGAGCCCGGGCGATATCGTGACGCTGCAGATCCTCCGCGAGGGGGCAGCACTCAACGTTCCGGTGACGCTCGAGGAACGGCCCGCGGCATAACCTATCGTTGTGCGATTAGTCTGACCTATGTGCATTACAGGGCCGTAACAGAGCGTTTACAGGTGCTCAAATCCGCGTACCGCGGCTATTATCCAGCGATTACGCGAAAAGCTTATATGCTCGCTTTTTATTCTATGACTCGTGGTGATACTGATGGCTGAGATCGCGCGAGCATCCTTAAATGGTTCAGTCAGGAATATTGAACTGGTACCAGCGGTTGAAGCGGCCACGGAAACGCCAGAGCAGCTTCAATCGCATAGCCCCCTACCCGTTCCCATAACCTTCCCGTTTGAATGGCGACTTGGAGACATCACGATAGCAACGATTTTACAAATATCTGAAGCAGAACAGAGTGCAGCGCAGAACGTGAACGAAGCGACGAAGCTAAAACCGATAGTATGTGCCATTTGTGGCGGTGCTAAAAGCGTTTCTTATCGTAAGCAATCGGGGACAGTAAGCCACGTTATCTGCGAAGCGTGCGCTACTCGGTACGTGCATAAGGCGCGCGAATTGTCAGCTCATCACTAGAATTATGTGGTTGTTGGGCCAGTACAAAGCCTATTACTTCGTAACAATTTTAGACCTCTTACTGCCAGAGGCAAAGGGGCTAGAATCTATAATCAACCCTACTTATTGCGATCATTCACTTCGCGGATACCCGCGTCATCCGCTCGATGAATCTATCGATATGAACCGCATTAAGCGTTAGTATCTCCATTTTGCCGCTGGCCGTTAGGTCGATGACCAATTTCATGACCACTTCGTCGCTATCCGCTTTCAAGATATTCACGAAATCGTAGGGTCCAAAAAGCGCGTACTGGCTCAGAATGTTCACGCCCATCGCTTCTACTCGCTTATTCACCTCTTCGATACGCTCCGGGTTCTCCTTTACCACTTTCCGCCCCTTCTCCGTGAGCTTGGTCAACAATACATAGACACCCATCTTTATCACCACTAAACGAGATGCATTCCGCTTAGATTTAAATCTTTCGGAGCATCCAGTGGGCACGGAATAGTGGCCTGAGGCTTGGAATTCACCAGATGAGATAGGAGCATCGACCGCTTCACGGTTAGCTGCAGGGTTGTTGTGGGCACGAGCGAGGATAAAGCGAGCTAACCGATCATCATGTTGCCTGCAGTGAGTCAAGTGCTGCAGCGATCTCTTCGAAGACCTCCTGTATCTCCGCTGTGCCGTCTACCGTAACCAGGACGCCCTTCCGGCGGTAGTATTCGATCAACGGCTGGGACTGCTTCTTGTACACCGCTATTCGATTCATGACTGCCGTTTCTTTATCGTCCTCGCGCTGATACAGCGGGCGATTGCAGAGATCACAGATCCCTTCCTGATTCGGCGGATTGAAGTGGATATGGTAGCTCGCGCCACAGGCACACATCCGTCTTCCTGAGATCCGCTTCAGCACTTCCGCATCGGGCACCTCGATATTGACCACCACGTCCAGCGTCTTCCCCAGCTCGTTCATAATCGCATCCAGCGCCTCTGCTTGTGGTATTGTTCTCGGATAGCCGTCAAGGATACAGCCAGAGTCGCAATCCGGCTGCGCGAGCCGGTCTTTGATGACGCCGTCGAGCACTTCGTCCGGCACCAGTTCGCCCCGGTCCATGTACTTCTTCGCTTCGAGCCCCAGCGCCGTCTGATGCTTCAGATTCTCACGGAGAATATCACCGGTTGAGACATGCGGTATCGTGTATTTCTCAGCCAGTTTCTTTGCCTGTGTGCCTTTCCCTGAGCCAGGCGGACCAAACAAAACGATCATCATCTCGTTTCCAATCACCTCCGAATCATAAGAGAAAACCTGACGTCCCGCAGCACCGAGCGGTTCCAGATACTACTCGGTGCTCCGATTATAAATAAGTGGCGATAACGGGGTTACACAGATCCTCTCGCCCGTCCGGCATTAATAAAAATTTTTATAGTAATAAGTTATAAAAATAAAAGGACGATGCCTGAAGACCTGTACACACAACTCATGAAGCAGAAGCCGCTGCTGCTCGAGTGGTTCAAGGCGAATGGGTTGAACGCGCAGGAGCGCGGCGAGGAGCTTTCCTACGCTGATTTCTGCCTGGAGAAGCTCACGGCAGCAGGGCTTGCGGGTGAGCAACTGCTGCTAGCAGCCTCTCTGCTCGATCTGGGGATTGCAATCGGGCAGATACAGATGCTCGTTGAGGTAACGAAGGAACACAGGATCACGCACGAGTATCTCATCGGGCTCCAGCCATCGCTGGTTTCCGCCTGAAGCGCGGAGAATAAAAAAAGGGGTTCATAAGCATGTTTCAGATTCGTAAAAGGTTTAATGGCCTCGTTGCACGCATACGACAGCAACGAGCGGTGGGTGCGGAATCACCTGAATACCCGGAGGCTGAGTTCAGGAAGCGACTGAGCCCCGATGAGTATCGTATCTTACGTGAGTGCGGCACAGAGCCCGCGTACAGCGGTGAATACGTGAAGACAAAGGCACCCGGAAGCTACCGGTGCAAAGCCTGTGGCAACCAGCTCTTCGACGCGGACACCAAATTCGACTCGGGAACCGGCTGGCCGAGCTTCTCTGACGCTCTGCCCGATGCAGTAGAGCTGCGGCCTGACAAGCGTTTTGGCCGGGACCGCACGGAGGTGCGCTGTAAGCGATGCGGCAGCCATCTCGGACATATCTTTGATGACGGCCCGAAGCCTACCGAGAAACGATACTGTATCAATTCGCTGGCACTGGACTTTACGGAAGAGTCCAGGCAATAGCTCAGGAGCGCAGCCTCGGCGAGTCGAACCACAGGCCTGAGATTTTCATGTCACCTTCGAGCTCTTGAAAGACGACCTTGACGATCACGGCCGCGGGCTCCTGCGTGAATCGCGCTTTGTAGTACACGATGATATACTGGTTTTTACGCTCGGCCTTCCAGAACTCCTTGGAGTCGTAGGTGCCGATCTTTGACTTGATCATGGCGTTGGTCTCGAGGAAGAGGGATTCAGGGAGCGCATTCTTCATCGTTGCATCGAAGTGCTCGGAATATTTCGTGTAATTGTTCTCGGTCGTCGCGATTAAAATGTTCTCGGTGATTGGATCCGCGTAGCTGCGGACCTGGTCGATGTCGACTGGAGTCTGGTTAAGGCAACCGCCCATGAAAATGACTGCAAAGAGCGCACTCCCTGCAATCGCGAGCAGTCTGACTTTTTTACGGCTCATGAGTACTCACTCGGTGCCAGGTTTGTTTTTGCATAGGTTTTCACTCTATAGTTAATGGTTGGATTTTACCATTCAATCAGCACCACCCGTGCCGGCGCGCCGTCACACCCCTTGAGTTTCAGTGGTAACGCCACCATAAAATACGCGCCCGGCTCGATTGCATGCAAATCCAGTGTCTCGAGGATGAGTACCCCGTGTTCTGTCAGGAGCTTGTGGACGCGATGCCCCGTGTCCGCAAACGCTTCTATAGAGAGATAATCGATACCTACCATTTTCACTTCGTTTTTCACCAGGAGCTCTGCAGCCGAATAATCGAGTGCGACGTAATCCTCATGAAACGTCTGGTCCGCAAGCAGCTCTGAGTTCCGGGTCTTGAACAGGATCCGCTTATAGGTGTGCATGTCCACGTCTCGCAGCTCAGCAGCCGTTATCAGCTCAGCAGCTGCTATTTCGACGACTAATGCCTCGCCGATCAGATCGTACAGGCTTACCTCGTCTATACCTTTTCCACCCTCAGTGAAGTGGTAAGGCGCGTCGATATGCGTGCCGATGTGCGAGCTGCAGACCAGCCGTGAGCAGTTATAAGCATCCCCGCTTCTTAGCGACTCTTCCTGCGTGAGCTCGACGCCCGCATCGTTCGGCCAGGACTGCATGCCCGGATAGATCGTAAGTGACAGGTCGTGAATCTTCAGAGTCTTCTCACTCCCCCTCTTGCTAAACGTTTGGTCGTTTACGCAACCAAAATGGTATGTGGTGATACTACTACATGAGCCCCATCAAGCTTTAAAACACCCACTCTTTGTTCTCCAGAATCCCTCGTGAGCTTTACGTTTTATGAGGGGGATCCGTAACGTAGCGTGTAGCCTTTTTGCTAAGTTAGCGGAACACCCAGGGGGGTGGTTTTTTCCACAATTTTCTTATGAACAACGTACTACAAGATAGGCATGGCTGAGGTTTATCGGCTCGCTGCGCTGCACACTCCTGCCAGTGTGCGTAAGTTACTCCTGTCAGTCGCGGACATAGAGCGTGATGCCCTGGTGGCGGTGAAGCTCCATATGGGCGAACTGATCAATTACCGCTTTATCCGTCCGCCATTCGTGCGCGAACTTGTCATGGCGATTAAAGAAGCAGGTGGCAAACCGTTCCTCACCGATACCACCACCTTGATTCACCGTGCGCGGCACAATGCGGTCGAGTATTTGGAAACCGCGCGCCGAAACGGGTTCAATTTCGATACGGTTGGCGCGCCCGTGCTCATTGCTGATGGCTTGAAGGGCGAGAGTGGTGTGATGGTCGAGACCGGCGGGGCACTCATCACTGAGGTCGAAGTGGGACAGGCGATCTACGAAGCCGACTACCTGGTTGTGGTATCTCACTGCACCGGGCATATCAGCGTTGGGTACGCCGGCGCACTGAAGGATCTCGGTATGGGCTGCTGCTCGACGAATGGCAAACGAGCAGTTTACCGTTTCGCGATTCCGCTGGTTGATGGTGATGCGTGCGAGCGCTGCGAGAGCTGCATAGCAGCGTGTCCCTACGCGGCCATCCAGCTGAAAGACGTTCCGGTCATTGACACGCACAATTGTATCGGCTGTGCGCGCTGCATCGCCGCCTGCCCGACCGGGGCGTTACATCATCCTGAGGGGTGGGATGAACAGTACTTCACGGCTCTGGTCGACGTTGCAAACGCGGTGCTCAGGAAGTTCGGCACGCAGCGCTGCTTCATCAATTTCCTCACTGACATTACCGCGATGTGTGACTGCACCTTCCAGGAAGAGCCCCTGCTGCCAGATCTCGGCGCACTCGCATCACGTGATCTTCTGAGTATCGAGCAGGCCTCCTATGATCTCATACAGGCAGCTGCAGACCGGGATCTTCTTCAGGAGCTCTTCGGCATTGCGGTCGAGCGCCAGTTCAGCCTCGCCGAAGTGCTTGGCATGGGTGAAAGGAGCTATACGATAACTACGTTGCGCTGAGCATACCGCCCTCTTTAGTGTGCTCTACCAGGGCGGCGTTTGAGTAAATGAGCGGTTTGAAGCCATATCTCAGTGCTCCATCCGGGGGTAGGATTTTGCATGATGGCATCGAGAGCACCCAGCGTAATGCTTGCGATGGGAATCGGTGCTCAGGGACAGCGTAACCCCTGCTTTAACCGCCCCGTCGGTCGTTGACATCGTTGATTTTCAGTGCTCTTTTTAGCCCGGTGCGGGAAGGAGTACCCAGGACAGGGATCACCATGCCTGAACTTCCCGATGTGGAGATGTTCAAACGGTATCTGGATGCCACTGGACTGCACCAGACCCTAGCAGAGACTGAAGTGTTTGAGGAACGGGTTCTGGAAGAGGTTAGCCCTGGTGATATAAAATCAGCGCTGTCCGCTCGTCAATTTACGGAAACCCATCGTCACGGCAAGTACCTATTTGCTCATCTGGACGACGCCCGGTGGCTCGCAGCTGCGCTATCTGCATTTTTTTCTCTGAAAAGGTGACACATCTTCTGTAACAACTTCTGAATCTTACGAATGCGGCGATGCTCAGCACGATGTTTCTGGTGAAGGTGAGTACAGTCATTTGGTAAAGAAAGAGGAACAGATACCAGAGGAGAAGAGCTACTTCAAGACGCCGCTGGGCACGCTCTTCCCCGCCCTTGGGGCTGTTATGTGTATCTTATTGCTCCTGAGCCTCCCGCCAACCACTCTAGCCCTGGGAATTGCTGCTCTGTTTCTGGGCTCTATTCTCTACGTTCTGGAGGATACTCCAGAAGGACATCTGGCGGTGGAGGAGATCAGAAGGTTACTTAATCGGCCAATTGATGACGCAAGCGGATAACGTGAGGAATCATTTATTTTCATGTATTGTTGCTGTTACTGTCCATTGAGTTCTTGAAATTCCCAGATATTTTAATATTCGAGGACGGATATCAGGATCCTCAATATAGGACCATTCATCAATAACTTTTATACCATTCCCGTACGATTCAAGTTCAAGCGCATTTTTAATGCCGAAATTATATGAAGAACCTGCATTTAATCCTAAAACTCGTTTTATCTTCATTTCAACTATCTTTTTCCATATTCCGCGTGTAAACTTCTCGGTTACAACTTCCAAAACAATTTGTGAGTGATAGAACCTCTTTGAGAGAGTTCCAAAAAGATTTATCACTTCCAGTTTTGGTAGATACATGAATAAGCCTTCTGCAATAAAAATCACGTTCTTATTGCTTTTCGAAGTAACTTTTTCAATCCATGAAGGATCTAATACAGAGCAACCCATTAGTTCATAACTTAGGTGTTCTTGTAGAATCTCCTTTTTAAGTGCGATAATTTCCGGAAGGTCAAGCTCGATATACGTACATTTTTCGTTATTTATGCGCCAGAACCGTGTGTCAAAACCACACCCGAGATTTATAACAGTACACGATGTATTGTTAGAAATATAGTTGTTAACAATTTGATCATATTTTCTTGCTCTAAGTGCTATGTGATTAGTAAGAGATGTTGGTAGTTCTCGGTTTAATAGAAGAATTTTTTCTTTTTCTGATACTAATGAGAACAATTTATCTAAACAATAAGCGGCCATAGGATCATTTATTATAGGGGTACTTTTCTGTGATTCTATTACGCGACTTCGGAGAGTGGCTATTGCAGTTTTTGATACATCAGTTAATTCCATTTAAAAACGCCTCCTCTTACATTATTGTTCTTAACTATCCATCATTCCTTTTCCTGCTGCCCTAAAATTGCACCTAACGTGGGGATATCCGCATGCTACGTCTAGCACTCCAATTTGGGGCTATAGCCGCACTATTGCATCTATACTCCCCCTCTCGATGAACTACCCATCCCCTACTATACTGTAAGTAATCCCTCCGAATATGTTTAACTCTTTATCAAAATTCCTCATTCGGAAAGTCATCGCTTCCTTCTCTAACCGTCGCAGGCATCCCGCACAGACCACGTTGTGCAGCATAGTCTACTGTTACGTTACCGCATCGCCTCGGCTAGCATCGTACCTTTTTAATCACGCTCTGCAATTGTTCCTCAATGTACCAAACGCTCGTGCAGACCGTCGTCCCGGTCTTCTCGATCATACTTCTGGGGTATGTAATCGGTAAGGTCCGGAAAATTGAGGTGCAGACGTTCACCGATCTAATCGTGTACGTGGCAGCACCGTGCTTGATCTTCGCTTCTGTCTCCCGCAGTGATATCAACCTCACCGATTTCACCACTCTGGCAGGCGCGGCACTGGCGGTTATTCTCAGTATGATGACGGCCTCGTTCCTCATCCTGAAGCTGTTTGGCTCAGAGAAAACGGGCCTGTATCTACCGCTCGTCTTCGGTAATACCAGCTATTTGGGGTATCCCGTCGCGCTCTTCGCCTTCGGCATGGACGGGCTCTC
>JAFGKP010000049.1 GCA_016928455.1 Methanomicrobia archaeon | reverse complement strand
TGAGCAGCCGTCCCAGCAGCGTTGACTTGCCGTGGTCAATGTGGCCGATTATCGCCAAATTCATATGCTCTTTCTCTGCCATCTTTCCTTTCCTCCTTTTTCTTCTTACTTATGCTTCTACGAGCCTATAAACTTTAGCTCTACATCCTATATAATTCTATCCTTTTTAACCTATGCCCGGGACGCATCATCCGGTCTCCGGTGCTCTGAACGCTAGCTGCGGTGCCATGAAGATCAAACCAGAATGCCTTGGCTGTCTGATGGAACGGGCGCAATTTGAATGTGATCGGCTCTTCACGGAGGAGCGCGAGAAGTTCGGTGCGCTCGGAGAGGTCATCAGGTTTCTCAGCATCCATCTCGAGGCAGACGAGCTGCATTCGCCACCGTTTTACGGCACCGAACGCGAACGGATATTACAGCGATGGAGTGGCGTACGCGATCCCCATGCGGAGGCGAAACGACGGAATAATGCTCTCGCGCGGAGTCTGCTACCCGCGGCGGAGCACTTCTTCAAGGCTGCGACTGACAAGCTTGAGGCCGTGATCAGGATCGCGGCTGCGGCGAACTCGATGGAGTACGGGGTGAAAGGGTATGAGTACAGCGAAGCGCGCTTTGCGCAGCTCTTCGATCGCACGCTCCACGAACAGCTCGTGTGGAATCGTGCGGAGATCCTCGCGGCGATCCGGTCGCACGAGCGGATGTTGTACCTGACGGATAATGCAGGCGAGATCGTTTTTGACGTCTTTGTGGTGCGAAAACTGGCGAACCTGGGCAAGGCGGTCGTAATCTCGCCGAAGAGCGCGCCCGTCCTGAATGATGCGACGGTCGAGGATCTGAAGGAAGCGGGTATCTCGGGCTCAGAGGAAGGGATCAGGATCGTTCCGAGTGGTGCGTACATTGGGCTCTCACTGGAGGAAGCGACGGAGACGTTCCTGGAGGTGTTCCGAGACAAGCGGTATCTGGTGATAGCGAAGGGTATGGGTAACTATGAAGCGATCTCGGAGTTTGAGACGCGATCGGAGCTCGGGCTGAAGGGACGACTGCTCTACCTTTTACGTGCCAAATGTGAACCGGTAGCGCGGAATATGGGCGTGAACCGGGGCGATTTGATCGCGCGTCTGATCACGTAACTCGCTGTGTTGGAGGTGCGCGTGAGGGTCCACAAATTGAGGAGCACGGATCGACCCGTGAAGGGATTTCTTATGGATATGTGAGAGACTAGAAGTGGAATGAACGATGGTGGAACTCAGACCTTTCGCGGCGACAATCTTGAATCCCGATCTGGAGAACAGGACGGGGCTGGTATGCCCGGTATACGATACCATTGATGCGCAGCAGTATGAGCGGTACGCGGTGCGGGAGAACAACGTCATTCACTTTACCACACGAAAAGATGGTGTTGCGGAAGACGAGTTCGTCGCGTACGCGACGCGGAGCCTGGCGCGGTTTTTCCGTGAACGGCTCTTAAAGGAGCGTGAGCGACCTTCTTTTTACCTCTACGGGGTGCGCTATACGGTGCCCGAAAGTATCGCAGCGCAATTGCCGGCCAAGAAGCGAACCGAAGTCTATTTCATCTTTGGCCTCGTCGCACTCGTGAAGGTGGAGCAGCTCAACGATTCTACGGTTGTGGGACACGAGCGCACGTTTGCGGTAAAGACGCAGGAGCGTGTCCATCTGATGCAGGCTTGCGGGATGAACTTCTCGCCGATCGTCGCGGAGTATTCGATGCCCGGTCATGAACTCAACCGCCTCTTTGAGGGCTATCTGGGCTTTCGAAGACCGGATTTGAAGCTCACCGAGCAGCGGAAACCACTGGTGGACGTTGAGGTGAACGGTGCTCGTCATCTGCTCTGGGAAATTTCTGATGAGTCGGTCATCGAGCTGATTCAGGAGCTCATGCGCGAGAAGGCACTCATGATCCTCGACGGGCATCATCGCTACACTGCTGCGTATCAGCTCAGCCAGGAAGGATCGGAAGGCACGGCGTATACGCTTATGATGCTCGTTGAGGGTGGTGATCGCGCGCTGCTGCTCCTGCCCTGGCATCGCTGCGTGAGCGCGTGCCGGATGACTGAGCTCTGGCAGCGAATAAAAGCGTATTTCACGATAGAACCACTGGAACGGGATACAAGTAGCGCAGAGCTCTATAAGAAGCTCAATGAGTCTCACGGAGAGCTCGATGTTCGGTTTATCATGTACGATGGAGACCGTTTTTATCTGTTGCGTGCTGATGAGCAGCGTGTGCGACAGCTGGCGACCGAGCGCGGCGAACGCGTAGGTTTGGACGTTATCAGCCTGCATGAGTGGCTGATCGGCCCAACGCTGATCGGCAAACCAGTAGATCTCGTTTTTACAGCGAGCCCGAGTGAAGCCGTGGAGAAAGTGGATAAGGACGGCTTCCAGGTCGCTTTTATACTCAAACCGCTACAGATCGCCGAGGTGGAATACAAGGCGCACAGTGAGCGAAAGCCCTTCCCACAAAAGTCTACGCTCTTCCTGCCGAAGGTCGCGGAAGGCGTGGTGATGTGGCGATGGAAATGAGTACGAGTCTATTGCTAGCTCGTTACTTACCGGAAGTACAAATCAGCATTCAAAAAGGGGATCAGCGCAACGGTTAGCCCTGCCACGTAATACTCTTTCCGGCTCATTACACCCCGGGTGAAGAAACCCACCGCGCCCTGTTTCTGTTTCGTGTTCTTCTCACCGGTCACCCGATCCATCACGTCCCCGAGCTCTACATTTTCCTCCTTCATGAGCTCAGAACTGATGGAGTTGGGGAGCTCGAAGAACGGTGTGGTGCCGTACCCGCTTCGTCCGTGGGCGTCGAGTATGCATATGACGCCAAAGGCGAACCAGCGCTGTCTGAGCTTCTTGATGCCGCCTTCAATGCCCACAAAGAACTGCGCATCCAGGTTCTGCTTGGTGTTCAGCGCTTTTAGTCGTTCAGCGCGATGCTCAGCGCCTTCGAAGGTTTCGTCCTCGATCGGTTGAGCGGAGACGTTACTGCTCACCTCGAGTGCAAGGACTTCGACGGCATCGAAGAACTGCGCAAACGCTTCTTTCGTCGCCTTTACCTTTACAGGATTCCGCGAGCCGACCAGGACGTTCATCCTCCGTGGTTGAAGAGAAAGCATGGCCACAGAAATATGTTCTACGCCTCAATGGTGCGAACCAACGAACAGTTAAATAGCCCGGGAAAAAGTTAGTAGTACACATGCGTCTCGATCTTCCTCACCGACCTACCACCATTGTCATCATTGCTGCGCTCTGTGTCTTCAGCACCCAATTCGGCGTTACGGTGATCACACCGCTGCTCGGTGTATGGGTTGCAGCTTCAGAGGCGCCCTTCCTCGTTGCGGCATTGATCTTCTCAGCGTTCACCATGGTCAGCACACCGCTCAATATCCCTGGCGGCATGCTCTCAGATCGATGGGGGAGGAAGCCGTTAATCGTTGCGGGGCTCTCACTCTACGCGCTCGCGTCGGCACTCTTCCCGTTCTCCACGGAGCCCTATGATTGGATCTTTGTTCGCGCGGTTCAGGGCGCAGGTGCGGGCTTGTTCTTTCCGGCGATCACCGCGTTACTGTCCGAGGTGACGAATTCAGAGGATCGCGGGCGGGCCTTGGGCGTCTATAACATCGGCCTGGGTCTCGGGCTGGCGGTCGGTCCAGCATCGGGCGGCATCCTCTTTGATAAATATGGCCTCTACACGCCATTCTTCGTATGCGTTGTGCTCGCGCTCCTCAGTGTCGTTCTGGTGATTCTTTTGGTAACGGAGCCCGAAGAGCGGGTGATACAACGCGGCCGACAGCTCACATTACGCGAATATGAACGTCGACCACTGCTGCTGGCCGGTCTGATTATTTTTTTCGGGATCGGTGTGGCGGCGATAATGGGCGCGCTCTTCTCTCCCTATGCCCTTGCGCTCGAGCATCTTAAGCTCTCAGCGAGCTTTATTGGTGTCATTCTGTCGTTCATGTTCCTCGTGTTTGCGGTTTTGCAGTTTGGCCTGACGAGGGTGATGCAGCGGCTGGGCGCGCTCGTACTCGCGCTTACCGGCTTGGTTCTCTGTGCTGGTGGTCTGCTCATCCTCTATCAGGCCAGCAGCGTGCTTGAGCTCGTGCTTATGAGCGTACTGCTCGGTGCGGGCCTTGGCGCGGTCTCACTGGGCACGTTGACGCTGGCCACGAACGTCTCAGGAACGATTGAGGGTGAGCAGGAGGAACGTCGGGGGAAGGTGATGGGCATCTATTACACCATATTTTATGCTGGCCTGGGCGGCATACCGCTCGTTTGCGGCGCACTATCTGAGCTTGTTGGTGCGCGTGTGCTCTTCCTGGGGTACGCCGTGCTGCTGCTTGTGGTTATGGGTGTGGTGTGGCGGCTGAGGATGGATAAGAACTACTTCTCTGGCTGAATCGGCGTGATTCCCGCATACCCATGATCAGATATCCTCTGGCGCCTGTGCGATCTTTATCAGCGCCTCTCGCTCCAGGAAATGGAGCTCACCGGGTATAACAAGCACATGCGGGAGCGCACCGAACTCGTAGCGTTTCAAGGCTGCCGGGTAATCGGCCTTCACAACCGGCTCTGCAGAGCCCGCGCGCGCGATACCGATGCATACTGACGTCTTCAGCAGTGCTCCACCTCGTGTTTCCTCAACAGCCTCCAGCAGTTCCAGCGCATCGGCAATACGCATGGTGAGATCGAGATAGAGCAGTGTATGCAGCCCGCGTTCCTTATTGGTTCGAATCGTGGTGTACGGCACCTCCGATATGATGCCTTCGTTATAAGGCGGCGTGACCGTTGCGGATTTCCCGAACTTGTAGTTCTGGAGCCCGCAGAGCCCCGCGACTGCTGAGGCGATAGACGGCGCGTGGATCACGCGCGTCTTGATGCCACCATCAATCGCACGCAATCGCAGATCCACGTGCGTGGTCGCAATCATGGCATCACCGCCGCTGAGCAGGACCACGTCCTGATCTCGTGCGTGCTTCAAGATCCGCTCATCAGCGTGCTCTTCGATATCGCTCCGCTCCAGCAGGACAATGGGTTTACCGTACAGCGCTTCCAGCGCGGGTATCGTTTTGCCGCCCAGCGGCGAGGTATAAAACTCGGCGAAGACGGTATCGGCCGCCTTTATAGCATCCAAACCCTTCAGGGTGATGTCCCGCTCATCGTAGAGGCCGAGGCCGACAAAGGTGAGCATAGTGACGTGTAGTGCGTCTGAGAAGAAAAGGGTTCAACGCACGGCGCAGCGACTTAACAGCCGTTCTACCATGCTCAAAGCTTTAAAACCGACCGACCTCTACTACTACCACTACTCATGTTTCTCCAGTTCAAGGAAGAAGCGAGAACACTGCTCACGGACTCATTACAAGCAGCTTCGTATGATTGTGGTGAGCTTGCAGTGGCTCTCGAGGAGAGTGAGCATGCTGATCTCGCGTCACGAATAGCTTTTTCGCTGGCACGGTCGTACAAGAAGCCGCCAGCAGCCATTGCCGCGGAGATCGCGGCACACGTCGCGATCCCTCACGGCTCGCTCGTCAAGGAGGTTGTTGCCGTTGGACCGTATATCAACTTCTTCGTGAACGAGTCATTCCTGTCGGCGACCTTGCAGGCGGTGCAGGAAGATCGGGTTCCGGCAAACAAGCACGAGAAGATCATCCTCGAGCACACCTCGGCGAATCCCGACGGGCCCTTGCATATCGGCCATCTCAGAAATGCGGTCATCGGCGACACACTGGTGCGTGTGCTCCGTCGTGCGGGCTACGAAGTGGAGCCGCAATATTATCTGAACGATATGGGACGGCAGATCGCGGTCGTCGTCTGGGGCACGGAACGAATAGCGTACGACGAGACGAAGAAAGCGGATCATGCCGTTGCTGATGTTTATATCGCAGCGAATCGGTTATTGGCAGAGCGGAGCGACTACCAGGAAGAAGTAGCCATGCTTATGCGGCGCTACGAGGCGGGTGATGAGGCGGTCATACGCAACTACGATGCTGCGGTGCAGAAATGCCTTGCGGGCATCCAAGCCTCGTTTTCGCGATTGAATATCCAGCCATTAACGTACAAGTACGAGAGTGAATTTGCGCGAAGTGGCGCGGTACGAGC
>JAFGKP010000048.1 GCA_016928455.1 Methanomicrobia archaeon | reverse complement strand
TTGCTGAGCAGCTTGTCGATCCGCTTGCTCACGAGCAGTTCCGCGGCTTTCAAGCCCTTCCGCTTCTCCAGCGTGCGGTACGGGTTCTTGAGGAATTCCATCGTCGTCAGCTCGTTATCCGCCGTCCGAACATCGAAGAGGCAGAAGTACTCCGCCTCACCGAAGTGTGCCGAGACTTTCGAGCGCAGCCCGTTATTCTCAGTGCAGGGAACGGCATAGCGGATAAACTCTTTTGCCTCGGGCTCCATGTGGATGAGCACGCGGTCCACGTTCTTCACCTCCGACTTGATCTGTGCCTCGATCTGCTCACTCAGGTGATGCGCCCGCTCGAGATCCTTATAGTTCGTCTCTACCTCTAGCTCGATAAAGATGAACTTCCCGGAACTCCGCGCTTTCAGTGAGTTGATCTTCCGGACACAGCAATTGCTCGTCACGATCTCCCGTATTCGGTTCAGCGCATTGTAATCAATCGACGCATCCAGCAGCACCCTGACCGCGTCCTTGAAGATCTCGTAACCCGCTCGGAAGATGAGCACTGAGACGGCGATACCAGCAATCGAATCAAGAGCTGAGAAACCAAAGGAATAACCCACCAACCCTAATAATACCGCTATGGACGATAAGGCGTCTGATTTCGTGTGTTGCCCGTCCGCGATCAAGCTGGGCGAATTGATCGCTCGGCCGACCGTGAGTTTATATCTGCTCAAAATCAGCGCGGTTACCACCGATAGCAGTGCCACCAGGATTGCCGGCCCGAGATCGGTGACGATAGCGGTTCCAAACTTCTCAACTGACGTGAGGATAATCTCATAGCCCGCATAGAAGATCGCGAGCGCAAGGAACAGGCTAGCTATATTTTCGATCTTATAAAAACCAAAAGGGAACTCTTCGGTGGGCTCGCGACTCGAGATTTTGAGCCCAATAAAAACGCCGATTGAACTGATAACATCAGTAAACGAGTGAATCGCATCGGCCAACAGGGCAACACTTCCCGAAAGGATGCCAATAACGTATTTTACCACTGCCAGACCGGCCGATACAATAATAGAAAGTAAAGCAGCTTTCTTATCGCGCTCAAGCGGAATCATCGTGTACAACCTCCAGGCCGTTGCTGCTTAAATACGTTTGGATTCGAACAACTGTCAGGTTTTAGGGATGGCGGTGGTTCGTCTTCACCATACAAAGGAGTGTTTGGAACAGCAAACGTGAGCCAACTGCTAACCAGTAAAAAAGAAAAAAGAGTGGGGTGAATGGGTGTTCGTTTGAATTGGGTGCTCACACAGGGAGCATACCTGGCTCCTTCTGCGTTCCACCAGCCCGTAGCAGGCCGGCCAGCTACATCTCGGGCGTTATCAGCTCGCTCTTCACGAATTTCTCGTACGCCTCCGGACTCATGCCCTCGCCGCACTTCGGGCACCAGTAGGCTCCCGATTTACCTAAATAATCACCCCGGCTATCCTTCGTCTTTAACGAGAATCCTAAATCCTTCTTGCCACACTTCTCGCAAAAACCCATCGTCTCCGTCGCGATCATCTCAAATTGGCCGAGCTTCTTCCGGTACTCAAGCTTCTCACCAGGTATCTGCTTCCAATCAGGAGGAAATTTACCCTGTTCTGTTGCCATTTTACCTGCACCTTATCTCCTAGGTTGGCTCACGGAGCATATAAAAGGATAGCATGAGTGCCTAAGATTTTTCTTCACGAAAGAGCTCACTCAAGCATGGTTTCCCTGATGCACGCAGACGAGCCTGAAGAGCGGTATCAATGCGCAGAAGCGATCGTTGAGCTCGCGGGCGATCTCGTGTATAAACGCCGCATTGAGAAACGGTACCGGGTGCCGAACCTGGATGAACGGCTGCGGCGAGAGCGGACGAAGAGCGAAGCAAAGCTCCTCTCAGAGGCACGACGGAACGGTGTGCCCACGCCCATTGTCTTTGACGTCAACGACCACACACTGGTCATGGAGCGAATCCCGGGTACGCTGGCCCGGGACCTGATTACGGAGCAGATCAGCGAGCGCATCGGCGAGCACGTCGGAACACTGCACAGAAGCAGCATCATTCACGGCGATATCACCACCTCTAATATAATCGTGGAGCGGTCCTCCGGCCGTATTTACCTCATCGATTTCGGCCTGGCCTTCGTCGATGCGAGCACCGAAGCACGCGGTGTTGACGTTCACGTCTTCTTCCAGAGTCTGAACGGCACGCACGAAGCCTACGAGCGTTTGCGAGCGGCGTTCATTAACGGCTACACACGCAACGCGCCACAAGCTGCGCAGGTGCTCAACCGCGTAGCGGAGATCGAGCGCCGTGGTCGCTACGTGGAGCGATCATAAGGCTAATCAGACACAACGGGAAAAGGCGCTCTTAACCACGAGCACCGTACGTATTGCATCTCCTACTGCATTCGCTGCCTGATCGGGTCCAGCACCTCGTTGAGCGCTCGCACCGCGTTCGCCTTCAAATCCGACGGATGGAGCATCCCAGCGACATAATCGCGTTCCAGTGCCTCATAACGCTCGTAGCCGACGTTGCCACCGTATTTCTCAGGCCGCTGGATCGTCACCTCGCCTTTCCGGTCCAGACTCGGGAAGATCGTATGCTTATAAATCTCCAGCACCGGATTTCCATCCGCGACATTTGGGGGGCAGAACGCGCTCTTCAGTTTCTGTGCTACGCTCTCCTCCGGCTCATCGATCGCGATGAAATTCTGCTTGGATGAGGACATCTTCTCGCCGTCGAGCCCGATCAAGAGGGGCGTATGGATGCAAACCGGTGCTCTGAAGCCCAGTTTCGGGAGGTTGTCCCGTGCGAGCATGTGGATCTTCCGCTGGTCGATACCGCCGATCGCAATGTCAATATTGAGATAGGAGATATCCATCGCTTGCATCAGTGGGTAGATCGTTTGCGAGACCTTTCGTTCCTCCTTGCTTCGTGAGACCTCATCCATGCTCCGTCGCGCGCGCTTCTCCGTCGTGATCGTAGCCAGTCGCAAGACATTGAGCATGTACTCCTCTTCCAGCTGGTAATCACTGCCATACACGTATTCCGTCTCCGCAGTCAAGCCCGAGGCGGCGAAACAGCGCCTATTGTACTCTGCAGTCTCACGGATCTGCTCGAATTCGCCCTTCTCGTTCAGATACGCGTGGAGATCAGCGAGCAAAACGACGATATGAACTCCGTTCTGCTGCAGTACGCGCAAGGTGTTCAAGAACGGCAGATGCCCGAGGTGCACGTTGCCACTCGGCTCAATACCCACATATGCACGCGGCTGCCGCTCTGATTTCCCCGCTAGGAGCGCTTCTAACTCCTCTCGAGTGATGATCTCCTCCACGTTCAGTTCCAGGCTTCGCAGGGTGTCGCGCTCTTCCATGCTGCTCCTTTCCTCTCCGTCTTTCCTCTTACGCTTATAATCAATCCGGAGATAAAAATGCACCCGTAATAATCTGCCCGTTGGACCGGAGCAGGGGGAGAAGAGGTGTATAAAACGCTAGTACGAGCGCTGTGCGGCCCTGTAGACCGCAAGCGTCTGCGCGGCTATCTGGTCCCACGTGTAATCACGTTCCACCATGCGCCGCGATTCTTCACCCATGCGCTCGACATCCGCGCCCAGAATCTCGCCGATCGCCGCTCGGATCTCCGGCACTGAGGTCCCGCAGAGGAGCCCGTTCTTCCTCACAAAATACTTGTTGTCCCCAACGTTGCTTGCGATCACCGGGAGGCCGGACGCCATGGCCTCGAGGAGCGCTATCGGCTGCGCCTCCAGCTTCGATGGCAGTAAGAACACATCAATGCCGCGATAGAAGGCGGGCGCATCATCGACATAGCCCAGAACCTCGATACGATCGTCTTCCAGCCGTTTCACTTTACTGTACAGCGGGCCCGTGCCGGCTATTTTGAGCCGGACATTCTCTCGATCCAGCGTCTTCACCGCCTTTATCAGATTGATTACGTTCTTCTCAGGCGAAAGACGGCCGAGATACCCCAAACAGAGCTCCTCGCCACCGCGAGCTGCTCGTTCCTCAGGGTCCGCGGGATAAAAGCGCTGGATATCTACACCGTTGGGAATGACCACGAGTTCAGTACCGTTGCCCGTGCCGCTGAAGTTGTAGACGAAGCAGTTTTGGCGGATGTAGTCCGCGATCTCAGCACTCACCGAGATGAATTTCTTTGAGTGCCCGAAATACAACGTCACGAGCATCGAGATGATCGCCCGGGCTACCTCACCACTGAGGCTGTTGCCTGCCTGAATATGAAATGTATTGACCACGTTGACGTCAGAACAGATGGAGGAGAAGGGCAGGAAATATTCCGAGAAGGTCGCGGCATGATGTATATGAAGAATATCACAGTCCGCAACCTCGCGCTTGATCTTCCGGAGCGCGAAGTCGAACCCATAGGAAATCCCACCCGTCGAATTGCCCAGCATCAGGGAGCCAAGTGAGAACTGGTCAATTCGCTTCACTTCGTGCCCCTGCTTCTCAAATTCGCGCGTGAGCGCTTCCACGTGCGTCTTGATGCCACCACTGACCGTGCGATGATAAAATGCTATTTTCATGATCGTTCGTATGCGTGCGGATAGAGCTAGTATATACAAGGCTATAGCTCTGTCCGTCTATATATAAGACCACCCAAGATTGTTCTTTGTGGTATACCATGCGGAAGCTGGCGGAATTCGAGTCGCGGGAAGGTGCAGTGGTCCTCGCACTGATGGTTATTTTCCTCAGTTGTGCGCTCGTTAACATGGGCGCCCTGGCGATTCCCACGTCCGCCGTATGGCCCGCAAACACCGAGGCCGTCTTTGATCTCGGCGAAGTCCAGCAGGTCAAAGAGCTCTACGTCTTCCTGAACGACGCACAGCGGACACAGTTTACGGTGTATTACGGCGCACCGCCTGATGACTGGCAAACGCTCGCCACCTTTGACAGAGATCCTGCGAACCACGTTCATTTTAGCTCCTGGGAGCGGCTGTCTCTGCCCACGACGAGTACCAGGTACCTGCGATTCGTCTTCACGGAGGCCTCGAATGGTGAGATCGGCGAGATTCTGGTGCTTTCAGCAGCGAATGAAAAGCTCGTGCCGGTTGCAGTTACCGGAGACGCTGCCGCGCAGCGGTTGGCCGACGAGCACGAGCTCATTACGCTTCCGATCACGCAGAAATACGGGGCTTACTTCGACGAGATGTACTTCGTCCGCACTGCGGAAGAGCACCTCCAGCTCGAGGAGCCCTATGAATGGACGCACCCGCCACTGGGTAAGCTCATCATCGCCGCAGGTATTGCGAGCTTCGGCATGAATCCCTTTGGCTGGCGGATACTCGGCGTCATTGCCGCCACCGCGATGATCCCCCTCATCTTCCTCTTCGGAAAGCGGCTCTTCAAAAGCGCTCTGGCTGGCTGCTTCGCCGCTTTCCTCCTCACCTTCGATTTCCTCCACTTTACACTGGCACGCCTGGCCATTGGAGAGATCTACCTCTTACTCTTCTCCCTATTGATGTTCTATTTCGCCTTCGATTACTTCGAGAAGCGCGGGGCTGAACTCGCGACGACCACGGAAGCGCAAAATGGCCGCGCAGCGCGTTCTCTCTTTCTCGCCATACTCTGCTTCGGGTTCGGCTTCGCCGTAAAATGGATCGCGATCTTCGGTTTGGTGGCGGTGCTGATCCTCCTGCTTATCACCAATCGGAGATTGAAGCAGTCGCTGCTGTGTGACGCGCGGATCGTTCTGGCAGGGCTGTTCGCGGCCGCGGC